>NZ_DEPM01000293.1:0-757 GCF_002358775.1 Martelella sp. UBA3392 | reverse complement strand
GCCGGGCGCGCGAGCCGGCGACCGCGTGGCCGACAAAGGCCCGGCCACGGCCGACCTCGCGCAGCTCCTGCGCATAGGCGACGGCAAGGGCATTGCGGTAGCTTTCGAGACCCTCCGTGAGCGTCGCCTCCACGCGCCGCATGACAGAGACCCAGACCGGCGAGACCAGCAGCGTGATTGCCGTGACCGCGATCACCAATCGGTAGAGATCGTCGCTGAGCGCGCTGGCCGCCAGCCCGGCAGCGGCGAGCACGAACGAGAACTCGCCAACCTGCGCCATCGAAAGCCCGGCGATCAGCGCCGTCTGCGGCGAAGAACCGGTCCAGCGCAGGAACATGACGTTGAGCACCGATTTCGCTGCGACGACGCCGACGGCGGCCAGCAGGACGATCGCGAGATGGTCCCAGATGAAGGTCAGGTCGATCAACAGGCCGATGGACAGGAAGAAGATCACCAGCAGAACGCTCTGGATCGGCTCGACCACCGGAATGACCCGGCTGCGCAGGGTGGAATTGCCGATGCAGATGCCGGCGAGAAACGCGCCATAGGCGGGCGAAAGCCCGGCAACGCCCGAAATCGCGGCAGCGGAGAAGCACAGCGCCAGCGCGCCGAGTGCGAGCAGTTCCACCTTGTCCTCGACCTTTTCGGCAAACGGCACCTTGAGCTTGCCGAAACGGCCGAAATACCAGAGCAGCCCCGCCATGATCCCGACGGCGACCAGCACCCGGATCGCGGTCGCGGTGATATCGAACCCCTG
>NZ_DEPM01000200.1:0-3936 GCF_002358775.1 Martelella sp. UBA3392 | reverse complement strand
AATAACTTTCAGATCGGGCTCTGAATAGTGTTGCGAACGCAATAACATTATGAAGTAGACCGATGCTCCCGGTATGATTACCCGTATTGTAAGCTGCATACATTGCAACGACCAAAATCATCGAAACGCCCTTTGCAATATCCACCCATTTCATTCATACTGTATTTCTCATTTTCCCTAAATATTTTCCAATTTCGGATAAAATATTTTTACGGCATCATAATTTAGGCACGTTCCATCTAGATTAGATCTTGAGATAAACATATGATTTACAATTCTATTCCCGCGGTGAAAATTAGCAACATAACGGGTCGAACGGCGATTCAACTCTTCGGTCGAACTTCGTGATGCTCTGGCAATTTGTCACCGTCGCCAAATCAGTAGCGCCCAACCGGTCGCTCCAGTGAAACAACCTGAACATACGCAGTACGGCACGCTCCAAACCAGGGGTTTTCAAGATCATAGCCGCTACCTCATGTTTGAGCCTGGGTCTGCAATTTCCGGCACCAAGAAGGTCAAAATACAATTTCTTCAACTCTCAGAGCCGGATTTAAAAGTTATTGAGTGATATCAGAAGGATGTGATTCAACCACCTCTGCCAAGAACGTGGAGGATTGCATGCCCTGGACTGATATCACCCGCCTGCAGCATAACCGTGATCGCCTTCGCTATCCAACCGATTTGACGGATCGTGAGTGGGCTGTAATTGCTCCACTGATACCGCCGGCCAAGCCCGGTGGGCGACCACGGAAAACGAACATGAGGGAGGTGGTGAACGCGATCCTTTATATTGCGGGCAGCGGCAGCCAATGGCGGGCCCTGCCGAAGGATTTTCCTCCGGTCTCCACGGTGCGAGGCTATTTCTATGGATGGCGCGATATCGGCCTTTGGCAGACCATCAACCATCTGCTTGTCTGCGCTACGCGCGAACTGGAGGGGCGCGAGGCCTCGCCCACGGCCGGTGTCATCGACAGCCAGAGTGTCAAGACCACTGAAAGTGGCGGGGTTTCGGGCTGCGACGCCGGCAAGAAGATCAAGGGCCGCAAGCGCCACATTATCACCGATACGCTCGGGCTGATGCTGTTCGCGCATGTCCATGCAGCCGATATCCAGGACCGTGACGGTGCGCCCAGCGTCCTGAAAGCCATCCGCTACCGTTTCCCCTGGTTGCGCCATGTCTTCGCAGACGGTGGTTATGCCGGGCAGAAGTTGCGAAAAGCGCTGCGCGGATGCGGCCAATGGAACCTTGAGATCATCAAGCGCTCCGACACAGCGAAAGGCTTTGAGGTTCTGCCCCGCCGATGGGTGGTTGAGCGCACCTTCGGCTGGTTCGGTCGATGCCGTCGACTGGCCAAAGATTGGGAGAAGTCCATCGCAAGCGCCACAGCATGGGTCAACATCGCAAGCATCAGGGTGATGACAAGGCGGCTCGCACGATATTGTTTCCCGTCATGAACTTTTGAATCCGGCTCTCAGCCCCGTCGAACTCAGCCAATCGAAGACAGCACTGGAAACGTCTCCAGGAGCCAGAAAGCGAAGGAGGACAGATAGCCAGTCATCATTGCGACTCCCATCAAAATCATAACCGCTCCGGCGAATGTCCGCAGTATACGCCCGAGGCGTCCGAAGGTCTTCAATCTGGCTGCCAAGGCGCCGGTGAAAACGGCGGCAAGCAGGAACGGCACACCGAGGCCCAGCGAGTAGATCGCTAATAGTGCGACGCCGTCGGCGACCGAGGCTGATGCCGCGCCGACGGTCAAAATGGCACCGAGGATCGGACCGATGCAGGGGGTCCAGCCGAAAGCGAATGCCAGGCCGAGCACATAGGACGATACGGCCTTGCCGCCGGGCAGATCCAGGTGAAACCTTGCCTCGCGCATCATCCACATGGGTCGAATGGTCCCGAGCATGAACAACCCGAACAGCGTAACAATCCCGCCTCCGACGATGTTCATCTCGAAGCGGTAGCGAAGCAGCAATTGCCCCAACGCTGTAGCGCTGGCACCAAGGATGACAAAGACGGTTGTGAAGCCGAGCACGAAGCAGAGGCTGAAACCGAGCGCTGCGCTTCGCGCCATAGAAACCTCACCTGAGGGTGATGTAATCGTCGACCGGCCGGCGACATAGGAAACATACCCCGGCACCAACGGCAGTACGCAAGGCGACAGGAACGAGACGATGCCCGCAACGAAGGCGCTCAGGATACCAATATTGGAGAGTTCAGGCATTCCGACGGCCTTTCAAGTCTTTTTCCGAGCTCACCGGTCACCGCTTTTCCGGGCACGCGCGATCAGCGTTTGCATGGTTTGCAGGTCGGTGGCGCCGCGCAATATTTCCTCACCGATAACAAAGCCCGGCGTGCCGTTGATCCGCAGAACTTGGGCGAGCGCAAGGTTGCGCGCGATTTCAGCATCGACCGCGGGATCGGCCATATCAGTTCGCAGCCGCTCCACATCCAGGCCGATTTGCCCGGCAACCTCCATCACTCGCCCCTCGTCGGCAGCTCCTGACACCTGCATCATTGCCTTATGGAATTCGGGGTAGAGGTTCTGCTCGCGGGCCGCAAGCGCTGCCTTGGCCGCGAACACGGAGTTAGGCCCGAGGATGGGAAACTCTTTGTAGACGATTCGAAGTTGCGGATCGTCTGCTTCCGCCGCCATCATTGCTGGCGCAACCTGGCGGCAGTAGGAACAATTGTAATCGAAGAATTCGACCAACGTCACATCGCCTTGCGGATTGCCACCGACTGGACTTTCCGGGCTGTTGAGCAGTTCATCACGATGGGTGGCAAGGGCCGCCTGCGCTTCTGTCTGTTCCACCTCCCGTTGCTTCCGTTCGAGGTTCTGCATAGCCTCGACAATGACTTCCGGGTTGGCAACAAGATAATCGCGGACGCGCCGCTCAAAGGCATCTTGTGGCAGCGTACTTGGCGAGCCCGGAGGCGGCTGGTCTGCCTTGAACCCCGGATCAAGCAGATACCAGGCACCCGCAGCAACGATCAACAGCAGGGGCAGGAGAACAAAACCGAGGTGGCGCCTTATGAAATTCAACTGTTGCATGACTTTTCTTTTCCTCCGTTAGAACCAGCCCGTGAGCCGTTCCCACCAACTCTTCTTGACCTGCGGTTTCGGCGTGTGAGCGCGTTGACGTAAAGGGTCAGGTTCGTTTTTTGGAATTCAGCACCATGAAAAATCGCGGCGTGGCGCCCGTTACGGTCAATGACATGCACCATCGGAGCCTTGGTCGCTTGGAGTTTTGTGCTCCGCAGCTTGAAGGGTCGGAACTGCGGCAAAGCTGGTAATCAGAACGGCGGCTGCTGTGAGTGACTTGATCGGTTTAATCATCTGTCGTTTTCCTTGTCTGGTTGATTTGGGATAGGGAATGCCGGGATGAAACCGCAACACTGACGGTTTGAGCGTCTGGCACGGTTTGGTTCGGCAAGAGTATATTCCGGGCTCCTCCGGGTAATGAAGATTCACCGTCTGCGGCACCAAGATTTCCGGCCTGGTTTGACTTGCAGGAACCGCCGGTGACCTTGTTCATACAGAGTCCGAGTGCGCACATGGCGACACACGGCAGTGCCGCGAGGAGCAGCGGCGCTATGCCTGCCGCGGCTAGCCAACTCCAATTGAACGCGAGACCGCCAGCGATCGCGACCGCCGCAAGTATGAGGTATCCACGGCGGCCACCGAGGTAGTAGCGAAGCGCGTAGAGAATGTCGCGGCCAAGCGAACCGTCTTCTGCATTGGATTGTCGTGTCTTGTCCATGAAGGCTTCCTTTCAATTCGAGATCAGATGGGTTTTGAGAAACGCGATCATCTCGGGCGCGTCCCATTCGGCCGGGCCGACGAGCCGCCCTAGTTCTCGCCCCTCGGCGTCGATGAGGAGCGTCGTCGGCAGGCCGACGGCCGCAAGGTCGAACGAAGCCTGCATCGA
>NZ_DEPM01000183.1:0-4071 GCF_002358775.1 Martelella sp. UBA3392 | reverse complement strand
ACCCCTCTCTGCCCCTGTCGGGGCATCTCCCCCTCAAGGGGGGAGATTGTTTGCTGACAGGTCCAAAAGAAATGCGGCTCAGTCCTTGGCGCGTTCCACGTAGGAGCCGTCCTCGGTGAGGATGACGACGCGGGTGCCGGCGTCAATATGGGGTGGCACCATGGTGCGCAGGCCGTTGGAAAGCATGGCCGGCTTGTAGGAAGACGAGGCCGTCTGGCCCTTGACCACCGGCTCGGTCTCGGTGATTTCGAGCGTCACCTGGCGCGGTAGTTCGAGGGCGATCGCAATGCCTTCGTGGATCGACAAGACCACCGTCATGCCTTCGGAGAGATAGGCTGCGGCATCGCCGACATCGTCCACGCTCATGGTGAGCTGGTCGTAGGTCTCCGGGTTCATGAAGTGATAGCCTTCGCCATCGGCGTAGAGGAAGGTGTGGTCATTGTCCTCGACGAAGGCGCGCTCGACCTGTTCCGTCGTCTTCCAGCGCTCCGAAACCTTGACGCCGTCGGCGATCCGGCGCATGTCCACCTGGGTAACGGGCGTGCCCTTGCCGGGGTGAAAATTCTGGGCGGTGAGCACGACATAGAGCCTGCCGTCGACATCGACGACATTCCCCTTGCGTAGCGACGAGGCGATGACCTTGACCATGAAACTTCCTTGCTTTCAAAGCGCGGCCTCTGGCCGCAATCCTTTGTGAATTGTGAGAGCGGGACTAACGCAAATTGCACCCGAATGCCAGTGCCAAACGCTTGGACCCGCCTGTGAGGCCTTGGAAACCCATATGAACAAGCCGACTGACAGCAGACATGCGGGCGACGGAGCCTGGTGGCGGCCCGGCCGCCATGCCGACCGCCGGCCGGCGCTCCTTGCCCGCAACCGGATGATGGCGGCGATGCGCGGCTGGTTCGCCGCGGAGGATTTCATCGAGGCCGATGTGCCGGCGTTGCAGGTCTCGCCCGGCAACGAGACCCATCTCCACGCCTTTGCCGCCACCATGATCGGCAATGACGGCGCAGGAAAGCCGATGTATCTCCACACATCGCCCGAATTCACCGCCAAGAAACTGCTGGCGGCGGGCGAGGAGCGGCTGGTGTGCTTCTCCCGCGTCTATCGCAATCGCGAGCGCGGGCCGCTGCACCACCCCGAATTCACCATGGTGGAATGGTATCGCGCCCATGCGCCCTATGAGCGGTTGTTTGAGGATTGCCAGGCACTGCTGGCGCTGGCGGCAAAGGCGGCGAGGGCGACGCAGTTCTCGTGGCGCGGCAGGACCTGCGATCCGTTCGCCGCCATCCAGCGAGTGAGCGTGGCCGAGGCCTTTGCGCGCTATGCCGGGATCGATCTTCTGGCGACCATCAGCCATGAAGGGAAAGGGGACCGCGAGGCCCTTGCCGCCCGGTTGCTCAAGGCGGGGCTTCGCCATGGCCCGGACGATAGCTGGTCGGACATGTTCTCGCGCGTGCTGGTGGAAAAGGTCGAGCCGGAACTTGGTCACGGGGCGGCGACGGTGCTTGACGCCTATCCTGCCTGCGAGGCCGCGCTTGCACGCAAGAGCGAAACCGATCCCCGGATCAGCGAACGTTTCGAGCTCTATGTCTGCGGCGTTGAGCTTGCCAATGGCTTCGGCGAGTTGACCGATGCCGACGAACAGCGCCGACGCTTCGTCGCCGACATGGCGGAAAAGCAGCGCATCTACGGCGAGACCTATCCGATCGACGAGGATTTTCTCGACGCACTCACGATCATGCCGCCGGCAAGCGGCATCGCGCTCGGCTTCGACAGGCTGGCGATGCTCGCCATCGGCGCCCGCCGCATCGAGGACGTGCTATGGGCGCCCGTTGCCGGAAGATAGGGCATTTCCGGTAAACACCGGAAATGCCCTATCTTTTTGTTTTTTGCGCGCGTCCGGACGGAAAACCGGTATCCACTTTTCCTGGACGCGCTCCAGGCCTCAATGGGCGTTGCAGGCAAGCCGCGTGTCCGGTTCGTTCAGGACCGGCTGCAGCGTGGTGAGCTGCGCCTTGCCGCCATTGCGAAGATCCGGCTGGATGATCATCGGCGAATTCTTCGGCCACCATTCGCCGCTCGCCCAGTAGGCCCAGCCGATCCAGGCCTTGGGGTTCTGCTCGATGATGTCGACCATCTGCTTCAGGCCTCTGAGGCAGGAGAGCTGGTCGGACGTACCGAATTCGCCGAGAAAACCCTGATAATCATTGGCGTTCAGCCAGTTGGTGAAACTTTGTATCGCGCTTACGGCGCCGTCGATCTGATTGCAATTGTCGCTCTTGCCGGAAAAATCGTCATCGGCATATTGGTGCACCTCGAAGGCGAAGTTGTCCACCGGGTCCTGCACCCCGGTCATGACGGAGGCGTTGGAGTTGCCGTAGAAACTCTGGCTCCAGCTGTGCGCGCCCGACCAGGCGGTGCCGGGCACCAGCACGAGATTGCCGGCGCCGATATCGCGGATCGATTTCAGCGCCGCGTTGGCCGCCGTCAGCCAGTCCGCCGCCTCGATATCATGCGGCTCGTTCATCAGGCCGAAGATCACATCCTCGTCATTGGCAAACACCGCGCCGAGGCGCTTCCAGAAATCGGCAAAGGCCGCGACCGGCACATTGGGGCTGCCGATCACCTCGCCGCGATAGCGCGCGTAATTATGGGGATCGAGGATCACCACCATGTCGTTTGCATGGGCGTCGTCCACCGTTTGCTGAATGCGCGACAGTTCCGTGTCATCCAGAATGCCGTTTAGCTGCGGTTGCAACCTTTCCCACAGGAAGGGCAGGCGGATGGCGTTGAACTTGTCGCTGGCAAGCGAATCGATGGTTTCCTTGGTGGGATAAATATAGCCCTCGCCATAGGGATCGCCCGGCTTGCCAAACTCGGCGCCGGCGACATTGATGCCGCGCAGGCTCATCTCACAAGCAGCGGCCATGCCGGCCTGAACCGAGACCGAAAGCGCGGTCAGCGAAACCGCCGCCGTAAAAAACAGCTTCCTGAGGCTGGCAGAGGCGCTGGGGCACGGCAAAAACCCTTTCAGACTTGGCATTCACAAAACTCCGGACATGGCTCCATCGGATGGCGCCTTTATGGTAGCAGCGATGAACTATCAGGAGTATAGCGCACAGCTTTGTCAATGATACGGCGACACGACTTATTTGGTTTCCCGGCTGTCGTTTTTCCAGTTATGACCGGCCTCGGCATGCTTGCTTGGCGGCAATCGACCTTTATGCGTCGCCGATGCAATAGCGTGACAGCCCAGCCCATAGTCTGATGCGCTGGACACGGCAGCGGTTGAAAGCGCTGTCGCAAGCTTTTATGACCGATCGGCCGCCGCGATACGCTGGCGCTCAAGGAATGGGAGACGGCTATGAATAATTATGTGCTTACGGTGACCTGCCCTTCCACGCGTGGCATCGTTGCCGCGATTTCCGGCTATCTCGCCGCCGAGGGCTGCAACATCATCGACAGTTCGCAATATGACGACCTGGACACCGGCCGGTTTTTCATCCGCATCAGCTTCATATCCGAAACCGGTGCCGCTCTTGAGAGCCTGAGGAACGGTTTCGAAGCGGTCGCCGCGCCGTTTTCGATGGACTACAAGTTCCATGACGGCGCCTACAAGATGAAGACGCTGATCATGGTGTCGCGCTTCGGCCATTGCCTCAACGACCTGCTCTATCGCTGGCGCATCGGCGCGCTGCCGATCGATATCGTCGGCGTGGTCTCGAACCACCTCGATTACCAGAAGCTGGTGGTCAATCATGATATCCCGTTCTTCCATATCCCGGTGAACAAGGAGAACAAGGCGGCGGCCGAGGCGCGGCTGATGGAACTGATCGACCAGACCGATACCGAGCTTGTCGTGCTGGCGCGCTACATGCAGGTGCTGTCCGATGCGCTTTGCCGGAAGATGGAGGGAAGGGTGATCAATATCCACCATTCCTTCCTGCCGTCCTTCAAGGGCGCCAATCCCTACAAGCAGGCCTATCAGCGCGGGGTCAAGCTGATCGGCGCGACGGCGCATTACGTGACGCCGGATCTCGACGAGGGGCCGATCATCGAGCAGGA
>NZ_DEPM01000299.1:7306-19016 GCF_002358775.1 Martelella sp. UBA3392 | reverse complement strand
CCAGAGTCTTGTGCCTGTCATACATCACATAGACGACCTCACCGTGATATCGGGCGTTGTAGGCCGAAGCCAGAATGGATGCGGAAACAGCGAAGTTCAGGCCGATCAGCCATAACAGGAGTGAGGTCAATGTTTGCGCCTCTTTGTCTGCGCCGACGTTGCTTATGACTGGATACTGAATCCTGGGTTCATCGTCTTTAAGTACGCGCGTCAGAATGCTTTTTCCTGGAAAACCGGTTCTGTACTCGTGCGGCGGCACTTCGATCTCAAGTTCCCTGCTTTCATAGCGCTCCGAAAATCTGACATGCAGGTAATATCTCGTCTGATGATCTCGAGAGAAAAAATTGAATTGACGGCGGCGCCCCAAGACTTCGGCGCTCACAAATTCGCCCTCTCGTTCAAATCGGGCGAGCGTCTTAGAGCGGGAGATTTCCTGCATATGGAGAAGGGCAAATAGAACCGGCAGCACGAAGAGCCCGAACCCAAAGCAGCGCAGGAAAAAGAACGCGACTATTCTCATGCGTCGAAATCCTGTTGGTTTCAGGATCGAGTGTAAGTCCACACGACAGGGTTGCGCAAGGACGGGGCCTTCTATGCCTCGCCTGACGCTGTCGCGGCCGCAGTTCAAAAAGGCGAGAGGAGGGGGGCGTCGGCATTGCCGCGAAAACGAAAAAAAGGGCCGCGCGGTGGCGGCCCTTCTGAAAGCGTACTGAAAACGCGGCGCTTAGCGCTTGGAGAACTGGAACGAACGGCGGGCTTTCGCGCGGCCGTACTTCTTGCGCTCGACAACGCGGCTGTCGCGGGTCAGGAAGCCGCCGCGCTTGAGAACCGAACGCAGGCCCGGCTCGAAATAGGTCAGCGCCTTGGAAATGCCGTGGCGAACAGCACCGGCCTGGCCGGAAAGGCCGCCGCCGGTGACCGTTGCGACGATGTCGAACTGGCCGTCACGGGCAGCGGCGACGATCGGCTGCTGGAGGACCATCTGCAGCACCGGACGACCGAAATACTCGGAAAAATCCTTGCCATTGACGGTGATCTTGCCAGTGCCGGCCTTCACCCATACGCGGGCGACGGCGTCCTTGCGCTTGCCGGTGGCATAGGCGCGGCCGAGGTCGTCGACCTTGCGCTCGTGAACCGGAGCGGCGGGGGTTGCTTCAGCGGTCGCGGCGTCGCCAAGCGTCTTCAGATCGGACAGATCGGCCATTATGCGCTCCTCACATTCTTCTTGTTGAGCTTGGCAACGTCGAGAACTTCGGGCTGCTGGGCTTCATGGGGGTGGTTGGTGCCGGCATAGACGCGCAGGTTCTTCATCTGGCGGCGGCCAAGCGGACCGCGCGGAACCATGCGCTCGACAGCCTTTTCGATGACGCGTTCCGGGAAACGGCCCTCGATGATCTGGCGCGCAGTGCGTTCCTTGATGCCGCCGGGATAGCCGGTGTGCCAGTAGTAGACCTTGTCGGTGTACTTCTTGCCGGTCATCGCGACCTTGTCGGCATTGATGACGATGACATTGTCGCCGTCGTCAACATGCGGGGTGTAGGTGGCTTTATGCTTGCCGCGCAGGCGCATGGCAACGAGTGAAGCGAGACGGCCGAGGACGAGACCCTCGGCATCGATCACGATCCACTTCTTTTCCACCTCTGCGGGCTTCTGGGAGAAGGTAACCATTGTGTTGCTCTCGATTTTGATCCAGCCCCGAAGGGTGGACGTTTCTTGTTGCTTTGCTTGGGGTGAAGCCCAAGCCTGACGGCATAGTCGGTCTGGCCGGATATGCTGGCGGTGGTATAGAGCCAGGGCTGAAATTGGTCAAGAGTGAAAGAGTGGCGCCGATGCAATTTACTTCAATGAAATCAGTATCTTAAAAATACGGTATAATGATACCGTATTTTGTTGTGCGTTTATAGCTGCCGATCTCCCCATGAGTCATACTCGGGCTTGACCCGATCATCCAGGCCACACGGAGAATGTCGCCTGGCCCCGCGGGTCAAGCCCAAGGGTGACGCACGGCGGGTGAGGGGGAGTGCCCACGACAGAATATCGCGCGATAGGCGGCTTGAGTAACGCGTATCAGGACACCTTCAACGCCGAATTAAGACCTTTACATCTGGCGATAAATATAAGAACATATAGAGAACAAAATCGGAGGTGAACCCCATGGCATTCGAACGCAGGATCAGCCTGATCACATTGGGCGTCGAGGATATCGCGGAGGCGACGGCGTTCTATGAGCGTCTGGGCTGGAAGAAATCATCCGCCTCGCAGGAAAGCGTCAGCTTCTTCGGGCTCAACGGGATCGCGCTTGGCCTTTTCGGAAGAAAGGCGCTGGCCGAGGATGCCGGCCTGAAGGGCGTCCCGGACGACAGGCCATCTTTTTCGGGCGTGACGCTTGCCTATAATGTCGGCTCAGAAAGCGAAGTGGATGAGGCGCTGGCCTTTGCCGAAAGCTGCGGCGCACGGATCGTCAAGCCGGCGGAAGAGGTGTTCTGGGGCGGCTATAGCGGCTATTTCGCCGATCCGGACGGCCATTTGTGGGAGGTCGCCTTCAATCCGTTCTCGCCGCTTGACGAAAACGGACACATGATCTTGCCGGATTAGCGCCCTTCAGCCATGCGCGCGGATGATGGCGAGGAACTCTTCGCCATAGCGCTGCAGCTTGGTTTGGCCGACGCCGGAGACCGAGAGCATTTCATCCGGCGTTTTTGGCCGTTCGGCTGCAAGCGCGATCAGCGTCGTGTCGGGGAAGATGACATAGGGGGGCACGCCGCCTTCCTTGGCGAGCGCGGTGCGGGTTTCGCGCAGCGCCTCGAACAGCGCGCGATCCTGCTCGGGAACGGCGGCGCGTTTGTCGCCGCCGCGTCTGGCCGAACCGGAGGAGCCGCCGCGCGTGGGGCGGTCCTTGCGAAAGCGGACGGGCCGTTCCTTGCGGAACACCGCGCGGGCCTCCGGCATCAGCTTCAGCGCGCCATAGGCCTCGTGGTCGACCGTGATCAGCCCGGCCGCCAGCAATTGCCGGTAGACCGATTGCCAGGTCTTGACCGGCAGGTCGCTGCCCGCGCCGAAGACCGGCATCTGCGCATGGCCGAAGCGTTCGGTGCGCTCGGTCTCCTTGCCGGTCAGCACATCGATCAGGTGACCGGCGCCGAAGCGTTCGCCGGTGCGGTAGATCGCGGCCATCGCCTTGATCGCGGCCTCCGTGCCGTCCCAGGTGTCGACCGGCTTCAGGCAGGTGTCGCAATTGCCGCAGTCGCCGGGATGGGCCTCACCGAAATGGGCGAGAATCGCCTGTCTGCGGCAACCGGACGTTTCGCAGATGCCGAGCAGCGCGTTGAGCTTGGCGCGCTCGACCCGCTTGATCTCCTCGACCGCGTTGCCGTTGTCGATCATCCGTCCGCGCTGCACCACGTCGGCCATGCCGTAAACCATCCAGGCCTCCGATGGCAGGCCGTCGCGGCCCGCGCGCCCGGTCTCCTGATAATAGGCCTCGACCGAACCCGGCAGATCGAGATGGGCGACATAGCGGACATTCGGCTTGTCGATGCCCATGCCGAAGGCGACGGTGGCGACCAGACAAAGCTCCTCTTCCTTCAGGAACGCGTCCTGATTGGCGTCACGGCGCTCGCGGTCCATGCCGGCGTGATAGGGCAGCGCGCGGATGCCCTGGCCGTTCAGCCATTCGGCGGTCTCCTCCACCTTGGCGCGCGACAGGCAGTAGACGATGCCGCTGTCGCCCTTGTGGCGAGTGAGGAAGTCCAGCAATTGCCGGCGCGGCTGGTCACGCTCGATGATCTCATAGGTGATGTTGGGCCGGTCAAAGGAGGTGGTGAAAACCGCCGCGTCCTGAAGCGCCAGCCGCTCGATGATATCCTCGCGGGTATGCGGATCGGCGGTCGCCGTCAGCGCCATGCGCGGCACGCCCGGAAATATGTCTTTCAACGCATCGAGCGCGCGGTATTCCGGGCGAAAATCATGGCCCCATTGCGAGACGCAATGGGCTTCATCAATCGCGATCAGCGCGATCTTCACATGCGCCATCATCTCGCGAAAACCGGCAGTCGCCATCCGCTCCGGGGTCACATAGAGGAGGTCGAGCTCTGCATTGTCGAGCCCGCGCCGGATCGCGCCATATTCCTCGCGCGAGAGCGTCGAATTCAGCGCCGCGGCGCGCACGCCAAGCTGTTTCAGCGCCTCCACTTGATCACGCATCAGCGCGATCAGCGGCGAAACCACCAGCGCCACGCCCGGCCGGCATAGCGCGGGCACCTGATAGCAAAGCGATTTGCCGGCGCCCGTCGGAAACAGCACCACGGCATCGCCGCCGGCGACCACCTGTTCGACAACGGCCTGCTGTTTGCCGCGAAAGGCGGAATAGCCATAAACGGATTTCAGGATGGAGAGCGGATCGGCGAGGTTTGACATGAAGAAGCCATAACGCCGCATGCGCCAAAGGCCAAGTCGGCAACGTGCGGGAAAGCTTCCGCCCACTGCCTTTTTCTTGCATTCGGCGGCGGTGAGAGCGATAAGCCGGAGCGAGAAAGCAAGGCAGGAAAGCATGGCAGGCACGAACAGCGAGCGTCCGCTTCTGGCGGAAGGCCCCGTGATCATTCTGGTCAACCCGCAACTGGGCGAGAATATCGGCATGGTGGCCCGCGCCATGGCCAATTTCGGCCTCGCCGAACTGCGCCTCGTCGAGCCGCGCGATGGCTGGCCGAGCGACAGCGCGCGCTCCGCCGCCTCCAAGGCCGATCATGTGATCGACGGCGTTCAGGTGTTCGACAGGCTGGAGGATGCGATTGCCGACCTCAATTTCGTCTACGCCACCACCGCCCGCAGCCGCGACGGCTTCAAGCCGGTGCGCGGACCGACCGTTGCCGCCGAAACGCTGCGCGCGCGCCACAGGGCAGGGGAACGCTCGGGCATCCTGTTCGGGCGCGAACGCTGGGGGTTGAAGAACGAGGAGGTGGCGCTTGCCGACGAGATCGTGACCTTCCCGGTCAACCCCGCCTTCGCCTCGCTCAACATCGCCCAGGCCGTGCTGCTGATGTCCTATGAGTGGATGAAATCGGGCATGGAGGACGAAAGCGCGACGCCGTTTCAGGCCGTCGAACAGACGCCGGCGACCAAGGAAAGCCTGTTCGGCCTGTTCGCCCATCTCGAGGAAGCGCTCGATGCGCGGGGATATTTCCGTCCCGCCGACAAAAAGCCTAAAATGATCGACAATCTGCGCGCAGTCTTTACCCGCAGGGCGATGAGCGCGCAGGAAATTCATGTGGTGCGCGGGGTGATTTCCGCGCTCGATCGCTATACCCGCAAGAACCCGCGCGGCCAGGATGGCGGCGATGAGCGATGACGGCCCGGTTCTGATCTTCGATTCCGGCATTGGCGGGCTGACCGTGCTGCGCGAGGCCCGCATGCTGATGCCGGAGCGCCGCTTCGTCTATATCGCCGATAACGCCGCCTTTCCCTATGGCGACTGGGAGGAGGCGGCGCTGCTCGAGCATCTGCTGCGGCTCTTCGGACAGTTGCTGGAGGAAATTCGCCCGGCCTGCGTGATCATCGCCTGCAACACGGCGTTCACGCTCGCCGGCGCGGCCCTGCGCGAACGCTTCCCCGAAACCGATTTCGTGGGGACCGTGCCCGCGATCAAGCCCGCTGCCGAGCGCACCGCCTCCGGCCTGATTTCCGTGCTCGCAACGCCCGTGACGGTGAAGCGCGACTACACCAAGGGGCTGATCGAGAGTTTTGCCGCGCACTGCCACGCTCGCCTCGTCGGCTCGCGCTATCTGGCGGCGCTGGCGGAGGACTATATCTGCGGCATTGCCGTCGCCGATTCGGCGCTCTGGGCGGAAATCGCGCCCTGTTTCGTCGAGGAGGAGGGCAGGCGTACCGATATCGTGGTGCTGGCCTGCACCCATTATCCGTTCCTCGCCAATCGCTTCCGCAAGCTCGCCCCCTGGCCGGTGGACTGGCTGAACCCCGCCGAGGCGATCGCCATGCAGGCCAAGCGCATGCTGGGGCCATCCACGGCCGCCGCCGATGGCGGCCCGAACCATGACTTCGTGATCTTCACCGGCGAAAACCTGCGCCCGGAAGCCGTGCGGCTGATGCAGGGCTTCGGCCTCAAGATCGCGGCGCGCCGGGCGGGCTGATCGACTGCAATTGCGGCCGGGACGGCTGCTGTGTGGCGCGGTGTTTTGCTGAATCGGTATCTTCCGATGGGTCATGCTCGTGCTTGACACGAGCATCCATGCAACACGGAAAACGGTCTTTAGACAACTCTCTCTCCCTCCATCTTGTCTCACGACTCGGGCTTGCCCCGAGGGTGCAACCACGCCTGCTGCGCCATCTGAGCGCTTTACCTCACGTCGCCGCAAGCAAGCCACCACAGCCGCCGATCTTGACGCGCGCTGCCTGGATCCTCGGGTCGAGCCCGAGGATGACGCCGAATAGGGGGAGAGGGCGGCCGCATCCTCTTGCGTCAATGTATTAGTGAGTTGCCCAACTTATATAAGTTAGTTACTCAACTCATAAGTTTGAGCCGTCGCCGATTGGAACACAGTCGGCTTGGCAGGCAGGTTGAGGGCTCATATGAGCCAGAGCGGAAACAACACCGCAGGGTGAGGCCGGAATAAGTAGGAAAGAGTTATGACCAGGAAAGACATGTCAAAACGCGAAAGGCTGGTGGAGGCGGCGGTCAATCTCGCCTACCGGCAGGGCTATACCCGCACCACGATCGCCGACATCGCGCGGGAATCCGGCGTACCCCTCGGCAATGTCTATTATTACTTCAAAACGAAGGACGACATCGCCACCGCGATCCTCGATCACCACAAAGGTGCGTTCGAGAGTCTGAAAACGGAACTGGCCGAATTGCCGTCGCCCAAGGCCCGGCTCGTCGCTTTCGTCAACAAGACCGTCGGCAATGCCGGGGAGATCGCCTTGAGAGGCTGCCCCGCGGGTTCGTTGAGCGCGGAGCTTCTGAAGGCCGGCGACAAGGCGGCGGTGGAAGCCTTTCCGCTGCTCGCCGCGCCAATGGAATGGATGGCCGAGCAGTTCGCCGAAATGGGTCATGGCGATGATGCCGAGGCGCTGGCGCTGCAACTGCAGGCGTCGCTTCAGGGCGCTTCGCTGTTGGCGCAGAACGCCCGCAACCCCGAGCTTCTGGCGCGCGAAGGCGCGCGGCTGAAGATGTGGATCAACGGGCTTTAAGGCCTCACCCGGCCGCCAGCCCCGGGATCGGCACGCCGAAGGTCTGGGCGAGCAGGACGAAGTTGAGGCTGAGCACGGCGATCGCGGCGAGAATGGCAAGCGCGCCGATCAGTCGGCCATTGGCGTATTCGCCCATGATCTTGCGGTTGCGGGTGAAGATCACCAGTGAAATCATCGGCACCGGCAGCGCGATCGAGAGGATGATCTGGCTGACGACCAGCGCCTGGGTTGCGTTGACGCCAAGGGCCACGACCACGAAGGCTGGCAGCATGGTGATCAGCCGTCGCAGCCAGATCGGGATCCGGAAGCCGACGAAACCCTGCATGATCATCTGCCCCGCCATGGTGCCGACGACGGAGCTGGAAATGCCCGACGCGATCAGCGAAACCAGGAAGACGGCCGCCGCAGCGCCGCCGAGCAGGGGCGTGAGCATATGGTAGGCGGTCTCGATTTCGGCGACCTCGCTGTGGCCCTTGTGAAACGCCCCCGCGGCCATCATCACCATCGCCATGTTGACCACACCCGCCACCGCGAGCGCCGCCACCACTTCGATATTGGAAAACCGCAGCACCCGCCGGCGTTCGGTCTCGTTCTTGACCGCGACCCGGTGCTGGGTGAGGCCGGAATGGAGGTAGACCGCATGCGGCATGACGGTGGCGCCGATAATGCCGACCGCAATCGCCAGCGCCGTGGCATCGGGAATGACCGGGCGAAAAAGGCCCGTCGCCGCCTCGCCCCAGGCCACGGGCGCGATGAAAAGCTCGATGATGTAGCAAAGCCCGATCACCCCGATCATGGAACCGATGATCAACTCCATCGGCCGGAATCCGCGGCGCTCGAACAGCAGAATGCCGTAGGTGACGACGGCGGTGACGCCCATGCCAGCCATCAACGGCATGTTGAACAGCAGCGCAAGCCCGATCGCCCCGCCGAGAAATTCCGCAAGATCGGTCGCCATCGCCGCGATCTCGCTGACGATCCAGAGCAGGATCACGACCGGCTTGGAGAACTCGTCGCGGCAGACTTCGGCGAGGTTGCGCCCGGTCACGATGCCGAGCTTGGCCGACAGTGCCTGAAACAGCATGGCGACCAGATTGGCGAACAGCACCACCCAGAGCAGGGTGTAGCCATAGCCCGCGCCGGCCTGGATATTGGTGGCGTAATTGCCGGGGTCGACATAGGCAATCGCGGCGATCACCGCCGGCCCGACAAACAGCAAAGCCGATCTCGGCCGCACCCGTCCGGAGGCGAGCGCCTGCTCGATGGCCGTATTGGTTCTGTCCGTCAGGGAGCGGCGTTTGGTCGGCAGATCGGTCATGGGGCGAGACATGTTGGATGAGTTTGGAATTATTAAAAATATAGCCTAGGCTACATTTTTGTCAATTGTCGTTATCATGGCGCGATCAAGGCCGTCCGCCAATGGCGATTTGCCTTGTCGGCCGCCACCGGATACAAACACAAGACAACAATTTACCCTCGGCTACAGATTGATCCTGCCTTTCAGAGAGAGACCGGTGAGCGACGATCAAAAACCATCCGATTGCGACGCCGCTGACCGGTTTTCAAAGGCGCGGTCCGAGCGCGCGAGCGCGCTTCTGGAAGACTATACCGAGCTGATCGCCGACCTGATGGCCGAACACGGCGAGGCGCGGATCGCGGATATTGCCCGCTCCATGGGTGTCGCCCACCCGACGGCCACCAAGGCGGTGGCGCGGCTGAAACGCGAGGGGCTTGCGACATCGCGGCCCTATCGCGGCGTGTTCCTGACGCCGGCGGGCGAGGCGATGGCGGAAAAGGCGCGGCAACGCCACCGGATCGTGCACAATCTGCTACTGGCCATCGGCGTGCCGGCGGAAGCGGCCGAACTCGACGCCGAGGGCATAGAACACCATGTCTCCGAAGACACGCTGCGGGCCTTTGCGGCCTTTCTGACCGCAAAGGGCGAGGGCGAGCGGCCGAAAGACTGAGGTCGTCGCGGCTGCTCAGTCCCAGAATGGCCGGCCGGCTTCCCTGCGGGCCTCCCCCGGCGTGACGCCGATATCCTTCAGGTGGTCGTCAGATAGTTCAAGCAGATCCATCCGCTGGCGCCGCCGCTGCGGCCAGCGGATGAAAAGGGCGTGGATCACAAGCCCGGCGGCGCGGCGGATGGCGCTGAAGCGGGCAAGGCTCCGGGCCGGGGCGGAGTCGCTCATGGGGGTATCCTCTCGTTTTCGGGAAGGTTTATGCCGTCGTCTCGCCCTTTGCTTCGGTCGTGACCGAAACGATCAGCAATGACGACGCGTGTCCCCGGTGCTAGTTTGGGCTCATGACAAACACGGTTTCCGCAAACACGCTCGCTTCCGTCGCTGCCCTGATCGGCGATGTCGCGCGGGCGAACATTCTGTCCGCGCTGCTGGGCGGCAAGGCGCTGACCGCCGGCGAGCTTGCCGGCGTCGCAGGCGTCACGCCGCAGACCGCGAGCGGCCATCTGGCCCGTCTTGTGGATGGCGCGCTGGTGGCGGTCGAAAAACAGGGCAGGCACCGCTATTTCCGGCTCGCTTCCGCCGATGTGGCCGAGACGCTGGAGCATCTGAGCCTGCTTTCGGCGGCTGGTCCGGCGCGCTATCGCCCCACCGGCCCGAAGGACGAGGCGATGCGGGTGGCACGCACCTGCTACGACCACATGGCCGGCGCGATTGCCGTCGGCATTGCCGATTCGCTGGTGCAAACGGGATGCTTGGAATTCGACGGCCCGGCGGGGCTGGTGACCGAAAAGGGCCGGGCTTTCCTCTGCGAGTTCGGGGTGCAGCTTGAAGACGCCCGGAAAAGCCGGCGGGCGCTGTGCCGCACCTGCCTCGACTGGAGCGAGCGCCGCCACCATATCGGCGGCTGGCTGGGCGCCGCCATGCTCGCGCGCTGCCGCGAGCGCCACTGGCTGCGCCCGGCGCGGGATGGCCGGGCGCTGACGTTGACGCGGGAAGGGCAGGCCGGCTTTGCCGCCACATTCGCGATCGATCCGGCGGTGCTGCGCATCGTCGCATGAGGCGGAAAACTGTGGGTAACGCCCGCCGCGGCACGACCGCGCCCGCACCGACCTGCTATAGCAGGACAGGCGGATATCCGCGTCCGCAAGCCTCCGGCAGGTTCTGACAAATCCATCCGAAACGAAGGTGAAGGCGAAGTGCAAGTCGACATCGATATGGGAACGACATCGACCGGTGACGTGGCCAGTCTCGATATCGAGGAATTGCTGGCGACCCGGCTTCTGGTGCAGGGCAATTCCGGCTCCGGAAAATCGCACCTTCTGCGCCGCCTGCTCGAGCAATCGGCCAAATGGGTGCAGCAGGTGGTGATCGACCCCGAGGGCGATTTCGTCACGCTTTCGGATGCCTTCGGCCATGTCGTTGTCGACGGCGAGCGTTCCGAGGGCGAGCTGATCGGCATTGCCAACCGCATCCGCCAGCACCGCGTCTCCTGCGTTCTGACGCTGGAGGGCCTCGAGATCGAGGACCAGATGCGCACGGCCGCGATCTTCCTCAATGCGCTGTTCGATGCCGATCGCGACCATTGGTATCCGGTGCTGACCGTGGTCGACGAGGCGCAGATGTTCGCGCCGTCGGGCGGCGGCGAGGTGGCCGAAGAGGTGCGCCGGCAATCGCTCGGCGCCATGACCAATCTGATGTGCCGGGGCAGAAAGCGCGGGCTTGCCGGCGTGATCGCCACCCAGAGACTGGCCAAGCTCGCAAAGAACGTCGCCGCCGAGGCCTCCAACTTCCTGATGGGGCGGACCTTTCTCGATATCGACATGGCGCGCGCTGCCGATCTGCTCGGCATGGATCGCCGTCAGGCTGAACAGTTCCGCGACCTCAAGCGCGGCAATTTCGTGGCGCTGGGCCCCGCGCTGTCGCGCCGCCCGCTCAAGGTGATCATCGGACCGGTGGAAACCTCGGCGCGTTCCTCCAGCCCCAAGCTGATGCCGCTGCCCGACAAGCCGGAGGATGTCGACGACCTGATCTTCACCCCCGATCCGGAAGATCTGGCCCGGCAGGCAGCCGCGCCGCGCCGGGTGACGCCGCGCCCGCGCCCGACCGTCGATATCATCGACCAGCTTTCCCAATCCGCCGATACAGCACCGGAGACGACGCGCGGCCCGCGCGCAAGCGCGATGAGCGACGAGGAGCGTGAGGACTGGATCACCATGACCCTGGCCGAAATCGCGGACGGAAAGGAATCGGCTTTCCGTTCGGATTCAGAGCTTTACCAGGATTTCCTGATGCGCGGTCGCATGAAGCGGATATCCGGCGCCCCACTGTCCATGTCGGATTTCCGCCGTCGGCTCGCCGTCGCCCGTTCCGGCGTCGATGACGCGATGGCCGAGAGCGAGGGGTGGCAGATGGCGCTGTCGCTGACGCCGCATGTCACCGATGACCTGCAGGGCGTGTTCCTGATGCTGGCCAAGGCAGCCCTTACCGGCGAACCGTGCCCCTCCGACGCCACGATCGCGCGCGTCTATGGCACCCATTCC
>NZ_DEPM01000299.1:6709-7010 GCF_002358775.1 Martelella sp. UBA3392 | reverse complement strand
TCTATGGCCCCCATTCCGCCCGCCGCGCCCGGCGTTTCCTCGACTGGTTCGAGGAGCAGGGCCTGATCGTGCTCCACACCGAGCCCGGCGGCAAACGCGTCGTCGCCTTCCCGGATCTCGACGCCAAGACCGAAGGCGGCGACCCCGACGCGCCGGCGGATGCGCCCGAGCGGCGAGATGCGGCGGAGTAGGATGCTGTCCGCTCCTCCCGCGCTGTTTCTCGCGTCCCGGATAGCCATTGTGGTGCGGCGTCTTGCTGAAATCGACACCCTCTCATGAGTCATGCTCGTGCTTGACACGA
>NZ_DEPM01000299.1:0-6394 GCF_002358775.1 Martelella sp. UBA3392 | reverse complement strand
CGTGCTTGACACGAGCATCCAGGCAACACGGAGAACGCCGCCTGGACCCTCGGATCAAGTCCGAGGGTGACACCTGATAGGGGAGAGAACATCAGGCAGGCGAGGCGTGGACCACGCTACCCCGCGTTGAGATACCGGATCGCTTCATCGCGGCGGAACAGATAGAGCAGGGTCCTGAGCGCCGTGCCGCGCTCGCTCTTGAGCTCCGAGTCCTTGCTGACGATATAGCCGGCATCCTTGCGGGCGATGGCGAGGATGTCGCCATGGGCCTCAAGGCTGCCGAAGCGAAAGCCCGGTATGCCGGACTGGCGGGTGCCGAGAAGTTCGCCTTCGCCGCGCAGTTTCAGATCCTCCTCGGCAATGCGGAAGCCGTCATTGCTTTCGCGCAGCACCGAGAGCCGGGCGTGGCCCATTTCCGAGAGCGGCCCCTTGTAGAGCAGGATGCAGGAAGAGGCCTCGTCGCCGCGGCCGACGCGCCCGCGTAACTGGTGAAGCTGGGCGAGGCCGAAGCGCTCGGCATGTTCGATCACGATGATCGAGGCATCCGGCACGTCGACGCCCACTTCCACCACCGTGGTGGCGACCAGCAGGCGGGTCTCGCCCGAGCGGAACGCCTCCATCGCCGCGTCCTTGTCGGCGGACGACATCCGGCCATGGATCAGGCCGACCTTGTCGGGGCCGAGCGCCTTTGCCAGCGTTTCGTAGCGCTCCTCGGCCGACATCAGCTCGACGGCCTCCGATTCCTCGACCAGCGGGCAGATCCAGTAGGATTTTTTTCCTTGGGCCAGCGCATCGCGCAGCCGGCCGACGATATCGCCGATCCGCTCCAGCGGGATCGTGACCGTCTGGATCGGCTTTCGCCCGGCCGGTTTCTCGGTGAGGTTGGAGACATCCATGTCGCCGAAGGCGGCGAGCACCAGCGTGCGCGGTATCGGCGTTGCCGACATCACCAGAAGATGCGGCGCCATGCCCTTGGCCGTCAGCCTGAGCCGCTGATGGACGCCGAAACGGTGCTGTTCGTCGACGATCGCAAGCCTGAGATCGTGATAGGCAACATTGTCCTGAAACAATGCGTGGGTGCCGATCACGATCCTTGCCTCGCCGCTTGCGATCTTGGCCTCTATCTCCTTGCGCTCTCGCGCCTTCGTCTTGCCGGTCAAAAGGCTGACGGTCACGCCGGCTTTTTCGGCAAGGGCTGCGATGCCTTCATAATGTTGGCGCGCCAGAATTTCGGTCGGCGCCATCAGCACCGCCTGGCCGCCATCCTCGACCACGGCCAGCATGGCGAGCAGGCCGACAATGGTCTTGCCGGAGCCGACATCGCCCTGCAGCATGCGCAGCATCCGGGTTTCCGTCGACATGTCCTCGAGGATCGCCGTCACCGCCTGCTGCTGGCCTTCTGTGAGTTGAAAGGGTAGGGCGGCGCGCACCTTGTCCGACAGCGCGCCCGTTGCGCGCACCGGCCGGCCCCTGGCCCTGCGCATCCTGCTTCTGACCAGCGACAGCGAAAGCTGACCGGCCAGAAATTCGTCATAGGCCAGCCTGCGACGCGCCGGGGCCTGCGGCTCGATATCGGTTTCATCGCGGGGATTGTGGAGGGCGGCAAGCGCCTCGCCGGTCGTCGGAAAGCCCTGTTTCGCGACGATTGCGGGATCGATCCATTCGGGAAATACCGGAACCCGCGCAAGCGCCGATTCGATCGAGCGACGCAGGATTTTCGCCGAGAGGCCGGCCGTCATCGGATAGACCGGCTCCACCGTCGGCAGCGTGTCGGCTTTCTCGACCGGCACGATATAGTCGGGATGCACCATTGTCGGGCGGCCGTTGAACCATTCGGCGCGGCCGCTCACCACCACGGTCTCGCCAACCGGCAGCGATTTCTCCAGCCAGTCGGCCTTGGCGTGAAAGAAGGTCAGCGTCAGTTCGCCGGTCTCGTCGTGGAGATAAACCCGATAAGGCGCGTTGGAGCGGGAGGGGGCGGGCTGGTGGCGGTCGACGCGGCCTTCGACGGTCACGATCGCGCCTTCGGGCAGATGCGCGATGCCCGGCTTCAGCCGCCGGTCGATCACCGATGTCGGCGCATGGAAAACGAGATCGATGACACGGGCCTCGTCCTCGCTGCCCGTCAGCTTCATCAGCAGCTTGGCAAGTTTCGGCCCGATCCCCGCGAGCGAGGAGGCCGGAGCGAACAGGGGATCGAGCAGTGCGGGTCGCATATTTTTGAAATGTACCCGCTGAACGGCTTTGGCAAGGCTGACAAGCGCGAAACGAGCCGCTATAGAGGCCAATCAACAGAGAAGGTATCGAAATGACCGGTTTGAAGCGCACCAGCGCCGACCTCGACCCGCGGCGACGGCGCATGCTGTTTCGCGCGTGGCACCGCGGCATTCGCGAAATGGACCTGATCCTCGGCCAGTTTGCCGAGGACAATATCGCCGATATGGACGATGCGACGCTGGACCAGTTCGAGACGATCATGGCCGAGGAAGACGCCGACCTGATCGCATGGATCAATGGTGCTTCGCCCGTGCCGGACCATCTGCGCATGAAGCTGTTTGAAAGCATCGCCGCCTACCGGCCGGATTTCGATCCGGTCGAAAAAAACGCCTGAAACGCGCGAAAACCATGATTTCCGGATTCAACCCTAAGAAACTCGAAAGCCTGAGCGGTGCGGTGACCATCGCCAATGCCGTGCCGGGCACGGAGCCGTTTGTGCTGGCCGAAATGGCGCGGGCCGGGCAATCGGTGGCCTATGTCCTGTCCGACGGCCAGCGGATCGCCGATTTCGAGCAGATGCTCGGCTTCGTGGCCCCCGATATTCCGGTGCTCACTCTGCCTGCCTGGGACTGCCTGCCCTATGACCGGGTTTCGCCCGGCGCCGATACCGAGGCGCGCCGGCTTTCGGCGCTTGCCGGCCTTGTCGCCCATGCGCAAAAGCCGCATCCGGCAATCATTCTCGTCACCGTCAATGCGATGCTGCAGAAGCTGCCCCCGCGCGAAATCGTGGCCTCGCTCGGCTTTTCGGCCCGCGCCGGGCAGGTCATCGACATGGACCAGATCGTTCATCGTCTCGCCGATGCCGGCTTCGAGCGGGTGCCGACCGTCCGGGCCGTTGGCGAATATGCGGTGCGCGGCGGCATACTGGACGTGTTCGTCCCGGGCGCGGAAAACGGCGTCCGGCTTGATTTCTTCGGCGATACGCTGGAAACCATCCGCGCCTTCGATGCCGCAAGCCAGCGCACCATCGGCACGGTCAAGTCGCTCGAGCTCAACGCCATGAGCGAGGTGACGCTCGGCGACGACAATATCGCGCGGTTCCGCAAGAACTACCTCTCCATGTTCGGCGCTGCCACCCGCGACGACGCGCTCTATCAGGCGGTATCCGAAGGTCGGCGCTATGCCGGGATGGAGCACTGGCTGCCCCTGTTCTACGAGCGGCTGGAAACCATGTTCGACTATCTCGGCGGTTTCAGCGTCGTCGTCGATCACACCGCCCGCGAGGCTGCCGCCGAGCGCGCCGCTCTGATCGAGGACTATTATCAGGCCCGACGCACCAATATGGACGGCGCGCGCGGCGGCGCGCCCTACAAGCCCGTGCCGCCGGATACGCTCTATCTCGACGACAAGGCGTTTTCGGCCGGCCTCGATGCCGTCCGGTCAATCAGGCTGTCGCCGTTCAACGAGGCTTCCAGCGTTGGCAAGCCGGTGATCGCGCTTGAGGCCCATGCCGGCCCGCGCTGGGCGTCCGAGGCCAAGGCGCGCGATGACGACGCCCGCACCAATGTGTTCGAACAGGCGGTGCGCCATATCGCCGACAAGCGCGCTGGCGGCGGCAAGGTGCTGATCACCGGCTGGTCGGAAGGCTCGCTCGACCGGCTGCTGCAGGTGCTGAAGGAACACGGGCTAGAGAAGATCAAACCGATCGGCGCTCTGGCCGAGGTCGAAAAGCTTGGGCGGGGCGAGGCGGCCAGCGCGGTGATGAGCCTGGAGGGCGGGTTCGAGACCGGCGATCTGTTCGTCATCGGCGAACAGGATATTCTCGGCGATCGCCTGATCCGCAAGAACCGCCGCCGCCGCAAGGCGAGCGATTTCATTGCGGAGGTTTCCGGGCTCGATGAGGGTTCGCTTGTGGTCCACGCCGAGCACGGCATCGGCCGGTTCATCGGCCTCAGAACCATCGAGGCGGCGGGCGCGCCGCGCGATTGCCTGGAACTGCAATATGCCGACGACGCCACGCTGTTCCTGCCCGTCGAAAACATCGAACTCCTGTCGCGCTATGGCTCGGATGCCGCCGAGGCGACGCTCGACCGGCTGGGCGGCGGGGCATGGCAGGCCAAGAAGGCGCGGCTGAAGAAGCGCCTGCTCGACATGGCCGACGAGCTGATCGCCATCGCCGCCAAGCGCGCCACGCGGTTCGCGCCCGTTCTGGCGACGGAGGAGGGGCTTTACGACGAGTTCGCCGCCCGCTTCCCCTACGAGGAAACCGAGGACCAGTTCAACGCGATCGAATCGGTGCGCGGCGATCTCGGCCTCGGCCGGCCGATGGACCGGCTGATCTGCGGCGATGTCGGCTTCGGCAAGACCGAGGTTGCGTTGCGCGCAGCCTTTCTTGCGGCCATGAACGGGGTTCAGGTCGCCGTGGTGGTGCCGACCACGCTTCTGGCGCGCCAGCATTACAAGACCTTCGCCGAACGGTTCCGCGGCCTGCCGATCAAGGTGGCGCAGGCCTCGCGTCTGGTTCCCGCCAAGGAACTGGCGCAGACCAAGAAGGATCTTGCCGAGGGCAAGCTCGATGTCGTGATCGGCACCCACGCGCTGCTCGGCGCCTCGATCAAGTTCGCCAATCTCGGCCTGCTGATCATCGACGAGGAGCAGCATTTCGGGGTGAAGCACAAGGAGCGGCTGAAGGAGCTGAAGAGCGACGTCCACGTCCTCACGCTCTCGGCAACCCCGATCCCGCGCACGCTGCAGCTTGCCATGACCGGCGTGCGCGAATTGTCGCTGATCACCACGCCGCCGGTTGACCGGATGGCGGTGCGCACCTTCATCTCGCC
This sequence comes from Martelella sp. UBA3392, assembly GCF_002358775.1. Lineage (NCBI taxonomy): Bacteria > Pseudomonadati > Pseudomonadota > Alphaproteobacteria > Hyphomicrobiales > Aurantimonadaceae > Martelella > Martelella sp. UBA3392. Next base: position 1,340 of record NZ_DEPM01000299.1, on the reverse strand, counting down.
CTTCGATCCGCTGGTGATCCGCGAGACGCTGATGCGCGAGCATTTCCGCGGCGGCCAGAGTTTCTATGTCTGCCCGCGCCTTTCCGATCTTTCGGAGGTCGAGGCCTTTCTTCAAGCGGAAGTGCCGGAACTGAAGGTGGCGGTTGCCCACGGCCAGATGGCGGCGGGCCAGCTCGAAGACATCATGAATGCCTTTTATGACGGCAAGTATGACGTGCTGCTGTCGACCACGATCGTGGAATCCGGCCTCGACGTGCCAACCGCCAACACGCTGATCGTCCACCGCGCCGACATGTTCGGCCTCGCCCAGCTCTATCAGTTGCGCGGGCGCGTGGGGCGCTCCAAGACGCGGGCCTTCGCTGTGTTCACGCTGCCGGTCAACAAGCGGCTGACCGATACCGCCGACCGCCGGCTGAAGGTGCTGCAATCGCTCGATACGCTTGGCGCGGGCTTCCAGCTTGCAAGCCATGACCTCGATATTCGCGGCGCTGGCAACCTGCTTGGCGAGGAACAGTCCGGCCATATCAAGGAAGTCGGCTTCGAACTCTACCAGCAGATGCTGGAAGAGGCGGTGGCCGAGGCCAAGGGCGACGAGGATGCCGGCGGCTCCGACTGGTCGCCACAGATCGCGCTCGGCACATCGGTGATGATCCCGGAAAGCTATGTTCCGGATCTCAACCTGCGCATGGGGCTCTATCGCAGGCTCGGCGAACTGACGGATGCGACCGATATCGACGGCTTCGGCGCGGAGCTGATCGACCGCTTCGGGCCGATGCCGGAAGAAGTGCAGTCGCTCCTGAAGGTGGTGTTCATCAAGTCGCTTTGCCGGATTGCAAATGTCGAAAAGCTCGATGCCGGGCCAAAGGGGATCGTGGTGCAATTCCGCAACCGCGAATTCCCCAACCCTGCCGGCCTCGTGCAGTTCATCGCCGAAAACAGCGTTTCGGCCAAGATTCGCCCCGACCACAGCATCTATTTCAACCGCGACCTGCCGACGCCCGACAAGCGCCTTGGCCAGGCGGCGATCATCATGAACAAGCTGTCGAAGCTCGCCGCAGCCTGAAAACGCCCGCCGTCACCGCTTTGCCGCCCGAGGCGAAATCGGCGACATCGTAACGCGCGATGACGGCGAGTTCATGCAGAGGCAGATGGTCCCGGAAGGGATCTCCGATCAGAATATCCGCGCCCGTTTCGGCGAACGCGTTCAGGGTGGCAAGGGTTCGCTCGGCGGTTTTGGGGTCGTAGAAGACATCGCCCGCCAACACGACGGCCGGCTCCGGATTCGCGGCATGGGAACTGTATTGGGCGTCGCCCCTTGCTCCCATTACTCTCTCCCGCTG
>NZ_DEPM01000206.1:15239-15596 GCF_002358775.1 Martelella sp. UBA3392 | reverse complement strand
CCAGCCGGCGGAGCGCTTCGAAGGGGAGTGCCTGCGGATTGGCACCAAGGCGGATACGGGGAACGAAACCGGGGCTGACTTTGACTTGGTGATTTCGTCGCGAACAGGCGCTGGCATGGATCGTCTGGTCGAGATGATAAAGGCGCGGCTTGAGGCCCGGCTTGCCGGCGCTTCGTTGTCGCTGCCGGTGCGCGATCGTCAGGTCGGTTATCTGAAAGAAACGCTGCGTTATATTCAGGCAGCACTGGACGCCCGCGACCGCTCTCCGGAGATTCCCGCTGAATCCCTGCGGCAGGCCGCTGTCGCGCTTGGCAGGATCACCGGGCGGGTGGATGTCGAGGATTTGCTGGATGTGAT
>NZ_DEPM01000206.1:14519-14806 GCF_002358775.1 Martelella sp. UBA3392 | reverse complement strand
GCGGCGGAGAAAGGCTCCGGGCGATGACCCGTCGAGCCATGGAGTCACGAATGTCCTATGATGTCATCGTCATCGGCGGCGGCCATGCCGGTTGCGAGGCCGCGAGCGCTGCGGCCCGCGCGGGCGCGAAGACCGCGTTGATCACCCATCGCCACGAAACCATCGGCGTGATGTCCTGCAACCCCGCAATCGGCGGGCTCGGCAAGGGCCATCTCGTGCGCGAGATCGATGCGCTTGACGGGCTGATGGGCCGCGTCGCCGATGCCGCCGCGATCCAGTATCGCATG
>NZ_DEPM01000206.1:0-14217 GCF_002358775.1 Martelella sp. UBA3392 | reverse complement strand
GCGATCCAGTATCGCATGTTGAACCGCCGCAAGGGGCCGGCCGTGCGCGGACCCCGCAGCCAGGCGGATCGCAAGCTCTACCGTCTGGCCATGCAGGCGGCGCTCTCCGAGATCGCAAATCTCGACATTCTCGAAGGCGATGTCTTCGATCTCGAAACCGCCAATGGCCGTGTCTCGGCGGTCATCCTCGGTGATAGTCAACGCTTCGCTTGCGCCGCGGCCGTGCTGACGACGGGCACGTTTCTGCGCGGACTTATCCATATCGGCAATAAAAAGATCCCCGCAGGTCGCGTGGGGGAGGCGGCATCTGTCGGCCTTTCGGGCACGCTGTCGCGGCTTGGCCTTTCACTTGGACGGTTGAAGACCGGCACACCGGCGCGGCTCGATGGCCGCACCATCGACTGGGATTCGCTGGAGCGCCAAAGCGCGGATGCCGATCCGACGCCATTTTCTTTCATGACGACTGGCGTGCGGAATCCGCAGATCGATTGCGGCATCACCCGGACCACGCCGAAGGTGCACGAGATTATCCGCGAGAATATCGGCCTGTCGGCGATGTATTCCGGCCAGATCGAAGGCGTCGGGCCGCGCTATTGTCCTTCGGTCGAAGACAAGATCATGCGCTTCGGCGATCGGGACGGGCATCAGATTTTTCTTGAGCCGGAGGGTCTGGATGATCCGACGGTCTATCCGAACGGCATTTCGACCTCGCTGCCGGAAGAGGTTCAGAACGCCTTCATCCACGCCATCCCGGGTCTGGAGAAGGTGACGATCCTGCAGCCGGGTTACGCCATCGAGTATGATCATGTCGATCCGCGCGAACTGTCGGCATCGCTTGAATTGAAGAAACTCGGCGGTTTGTTTCTGGCGGGCCAGATCAACGGGACGACCGGCTATGAGGAGGCGGGTGCTCAGGGACTGGTGGCGGGGCTGAATGCCGCGATGCTTGCGTCCGGCTCCGAGCCGGTGACCTTCTCGCGCACGGACTCCTATATCGGCGTGATGATCGATGACCTCACCACGCGGGGTGTCGCCGAACCCTACCGGATGTTCACCTCGCGTGCCGAGTATAGACTGACGCTGCGCGCCGATAATGCCGATCAGCGGCTGACGCCGATGGCGGTGGCGCTTGGCATTGTCTCGCATGAGCGGCGTGAGAAGTTCGCTGCCTATATGGCGGCGATTGATGAGGGCAGGGCTGCGCTGAAGGGCCGGTCGCTGACCCCCAACGAGGCGGCGCGCCACGGGCTGAAACTCAACCAGGACGGTCAGCGTCGCAGCGCGTATGAGCTGCTTGCCTATCCGGACCAGGATTTTTCCGGGTTGACGTCGATATGGCCCGAGCTTGGCGATATACCGGACGCCGTGCAAACCGCGCTGGAAATAGAGGCATCCTATGCCGTCTATCTCGATCGTCAGGCGGCCGATATCGCCGAAGTGCAACGCGACGAGGGCCGGGCGATACCGCTGGAGTTCGATTACGACAGCCTGTCAGGTCTCTCCAATGAGCTCAAGGGCAAGCTCTCGGCGGCGCGGCCGGCGACCATTGCCCAGGCAAGCCGCATTGACGGCATGACGCCGGCGGCGCTGTCGTTGCTGCTTGTACGCCTGAAGCTGCGGGCGGCCTGAGCGATGAAGCTGAATGGGATCGATGTTTCACGTGAAACAGAGGCGCGGCTGGACCGCTTCGTCAGCCACTTCGAAAAATGGGCGCGCGCCATCAATCTGGTCGCGCCGTCAACGCGCCAGCAGATCTGGGATCGGCATATCGCCGACAGCGCGCAGCTGTTTCAGCTGGCGCCGGAGCCCAGGACCTGGATCGATCTCGGCAGCGGCGGCGGCTTTCCGGGGATCGTAACGGCGATCTTTCTGGCCGAGGCCGGCGAGGGCTGGGTGCATCTGGTCGAAAGCAACAACAAGAAGGCCTCGTTCCTGCGCACCGCGATCCGCGAGACCGGCGCGCGCGCCAGCGTTCACGCGATCCGCGCCGAGACCGCGCCGGCGGAGATCGAGCACCCGCAGTTGATGTCCGCCCGGGCGCTGGCTGCGCTCGATCAGCTGCTGGATTATGCCGCGCCCTGGTTCTCCGCGGACCCGTCCTTTCGGGCCTTTTTCCACAAGGGGCGGGATTATCAGCGCGAGATTGACAAAGCGCGTGACCGATGGTCGTTCGATCTGGTAAAACATGAAAGCAAGGTCGAGCCCGGCTCCGTAATCCTCGAAATCGCGCGCCTTGCACCGGTTCTTTGAAGACAGGCGGGACGATCATGAACCAAAAAACCCGGATCATTACCGTCGCCAACCAGAAGGGCGGCGTCGGCAAGACGACGACGGCGATCAACCTGGCGACCGCGCTCGCCGCCATCGGCGAAAAGGTTCTGATCGTTGATCTCGATCCGCAGGGCAATGCGTCCACCGGGCTTGGCATCGAGCGCAATCAGCGCGAAATTTCGGCCTATGACGTGCTGATCGGCGAAAAGACGGTGGCCGAGGCAGCGGTGCATACGGCCGTTCCCAATCTTGATATCGTTCCCTCGACGCTCGATCTGCTGGGTTTCGAGCTCGAGATCGCCAGCGACCCCCGCCGTGTCTTCAAGCTGCGCGATGCGCTGTCGCACAGCGATATCAGCAATTACCGCTACGTGTTCTGCGATTGTCCGCCTTCGTTCAATCTTCTGACGATGAACGCCATGGGCGCGGCCAACGCCATTCTCGTGCCGCTTCAATGCGAATTCTTTGCGCTGGAGGGTCTCAGCCAGCTTCTCGACACCGTTTCAGAGGTGCGTAGCACCATCAATCCGAAACTGGAAATCCAGGGCGTGGTGCTGACCATGTATGACAGCCGCAACAATCTAGCCCAGCAGGTGGTCAGCGATGTGCGCGACTATATGGGCGACAAGGTCTACAAGACGCTGATTCCGCGCAATGTCCGGGTCTCCGAGGCGCCGTCCTTCGGCAAGCCGGTGATCCTTTACGACCTCAAATGCCAGGGTAGCCAAGCCTATATCCAGCTTGCCTCGGAAATCATCCAGCGCGAGCGCGCGCTGGCGGCTGCCTGACGCGACAAACATGGTGAATGCAATGAGTGATGACAGTTCCAAACGGCGTCTTGGCCGCGGCCTGGCCGCCCTGATCGGCGATATCGAAAAGCCGGCCGAGACCGATGCGCCGGTCACGGCCGATCGCCGGATTCCGATTGAGTTCATCACCCGAAACCCGCGCAATCCCCGCCGCCATTTCGAGGAAGCGGATTTGCGTGATCTGGCCGCCTCCGTGCGCCAGCACGGCATCGTCCAGCCGGTCGTGGTGCGCACCATCGGCGCGCAACGCTACGAGATCATCGCCGGCGAACGCCGCTGGCGCGCGGCCCAGCTTGCGGGCCTATCCGATGTTCCGGCGCTGATCCGCGATGTCGATGACCGCACCGCACTGGAAATCGCGATTGTCGAAAACGTCCAGCGCGCCGACCTCAACCCGCTGGAAGAGGCCAATGGTTACGAGCTGCTGATCGCCGAGCATGGCTATACCCAGAACGATCTCGGCGACATTATCGGCAAAAGCCGTAGCCATGTCGCAAACAGTCTGCGGCTGCTGAAGCTGCCGGAAGGGGTCCAGACGATGCTGGCCGAAGGCGCTTTGTCGGCCGGCCATGCCCGCGCCCTGATCTCCACGCCCGATCCCGCAAGCCTGGCCCGCACCATTGTCGAACGCGGCCTTTCGGTGCGCGACGCCGAGAAACTAGCGCAGAAGGCGATCGAGGGTGGCGGCCAGAGCAACCGGGCGCCGCGTCAGAAGGACGCCGACACGCTGGCGCTGGAGCAGACGCTCTCCGATCGGCTTGGACTGTCGGTCGTGATCGACCATAAGTCGAATGGCGGGCAGATCCGGATCAGCTACAAGACGCTCGACCAGCTTGACGATCTGTGCCGCCGTCTGGATCGCACGCCAAATTGATATGACACAATTTTTCTATTCTAATTCAGGTATTTGAAGAGAGAGCAGACCGACGCTAGGCCCGCGTCACGGCCCGGTTTGACCGCAGCGAGAGCGAAAGCAGCGTCTGCATCGCGATGCTCTCTTCCAGTTCGGGATATTGCCGGGTCTTCAACACGGTATCGGCCAAGAGCCTGAGCGCCCGGGCTGTAGCCGCGCTGTTCCAGGCGCCAAGAGCGCGTTCGAAGATCGGCTTGCGCTTGAAGAAGATGTGGCGCCCATGGGTCTGCATAACCTGGCTTGCCGGCAGGCGCTTACTTTCCATCTCGGCGCGCATCTGATCGAGCAAGTGAAACTGCCGGATACAGCCGTTCAGGATCAGGAAAATCGGCGTTTTGGATTGGGCGGTCTTGGCCATGGCGTGGCGCAGCGCCGCCATATCGCCGGAAAGCACGGCATCCACCGCATCATCGGCGGAAATCGCGCTGGCATCGCCGATCACGGCGGCGACATGCTCCTCGGTGATCACATCGAGGCCCCGGCCATAGAGCACGAGCTTGTCGATCTCGTTGCGGGTCGCCAGCCGGTCGCCGCCGATCAGCGACAGCAGCAATTGCCGCGCCGGCGGGGTAATTCTCAGAGACGCATCGGATAAAGCCTGATCGATCAATGCGTTAAGCGCGCGGGCGTCGTCGGCATAGCAGGGTATCGCCGCAATGGAGCGGGCGCTTTCCGCGGCCTTACGCATAGCCGTGCCCTTCCGCAGCTCCCCGGCCTCGATAATCAGCGAGGCGCCCTCCGGCGGGCTGTCGGCCAGCATTTTCAGCACGTCCGCGAGCGCCTTGTCATTACCGCCGGCGCGCGCCCAGACGAGCCGCTCGCCGCCGAACAGGCCGATCGCGCCCATCTCGTCCATGATCCGCCCGGCATCGATATCGCCGCTGTCGAGCTTCATCACCGCGAAGGCGTCATCCAGCGGCACGCCCGTGCCTTTGGCGATCAGCACGGCGCGTTCGCTCACAAGGCCGCGATCCGGCCCGTAGATCAGAAAAACCCGGTATTTGCGGGCATCCTGCCGGAGGAAGCCGTCAAACTGGTGGGATTTTATCTCGGTCATCGGGGCCCTTGTCTATTGCGGGGCAGGGGCGGGCGGCAGAACCTCGGGCGGCTCCTTGTTGAGCGCGATGGCGAGATCGGCGTTGATGATCTCGGCCACTTCCTTGGAGGCGCGCTGTTCGGCATCGCGAATGGCGCGCAGGCGGGCGAATTCCTGGGACGGGAAGTCGACAAGCGCAATCGCCGTGCGACGGCCCGAGGCGAGCAGCTTGCTGTCGGAGCGGCGGCGCAGCGAATAATCGGCCGTCACGATCGTGCGCCCGGCGCTCGCGGTATCGGAGGAATCGTCGACCAGAACCTCGGATGTCACGGCGAAGGCCGAGACATTGACGTCGTATTTCGGATCGGCGCTCTCGCCGAGCCCGCCGGCGGTGATGAAGATCAGGTCGTTCAGTACATATTGCGCCACCGGCGTGGTCGGCGTGTTGAAGGCGAGCTGGTGCATCTTGGCGTTCAGAGCCATGCCCTCCGCGCCGCCATAAAGCGGGCGGACCTGGCAGGCGGAAAGCGCCATCAGCGCGGCAAGGGCCGCTGCCGGCAGAGCGGTGCGGAAAAGACGGTCAGACAACAACATTCACGATCCTTTGCGGCACGACGATCACTTTCTTCGGCGTTTTGCCTTCCAGCGCGCGCGCCACCGCTTCCAGTTCCATCACCGCCGCCTTGATGCTGTCCTGATCGGCATCGCGGGCGACGGTCAGTTCGCCGCGTTTCTTGCCGTTCACCTGCACCGGAAGGGTGATTTCATTGTCGGCCGTCAGTCCGGCATCGAAGGCCGGCCAGGCGGCCATGGAGATCATACCCTCACCGCCGAGCGCCTTCCAGCATTCTTCGGCGAGATGCGGCATCATCGGCGCAAAGCAATGGGTCAGGAACAGGCTCGCTTCCTTCAAAGCGCCGAGCATTTGCGCATCCGCCTTGCCCTCGGCCGCTTCCGTCAGCGGCGCCGCCAGTACGTTGACCAGCTCGTAGATCCGCGCGATCGCCTTGTTGAAGGCCAGCGCCTCGATGTCGGCGGCCACGGCTTTCAGCGTCTTGTGGGCTGCGCGAGAAACCTCCAGCGCCTTTCCGTCCGCGCTGGCTGTCGCCTCGACGCTGGAGAGAGCAGGCGCGGCCTCGGAAACCAGCCGCCAGATGCGCTGCACGAAACGGAACGTGCCCTGCACGCCGGCCTCGGTCCAGACCACGTCGCGGTCCGGCGGGCTGTCGGACAGCACGAAAAAGCGCGCCGTATCGGCACCATAGGTGGCGAGAATGTCGTCGGGGTCGATGACGTTCTTCTTCGACTTCGACATCTTCTCGATCGAGCCGATCGTCACTTCAGCGCCGGTGTCCACCATGAACGCCTTGCGGGCACCGTCTGCTTCCTCGATCCGAACATCGGTCGGCGAAACCCAGCTTCCCGACGTGCCGCTGCCGCCGAGGCGATAGGTCTCGTGCACCACCATCCCTTGCGTGAACAGGCCCTTGAACGGCTCATCGTGGTTCACGTGGCCGGTTGCCTTCATCGCGCGGGTGAAGAAGCGCGAATAGAGCAGGTGCAGGATCGCGTGCTCGATGCCGCCGATATATTGGTCGACGGGCAGCCAGCGGTCTGCGACGGCCGGATCGGTCGGCGCGTCCTCGTTCGGCGCGGTGAAGCGGGTGTAATACCAGCTCGAATCCACGAATGTGTCCATCGTGTCGGTCTCGCGCCGCGCCGCCTTGCCGCAGCACGGACAGGCGACATCGCGCCAGTTCGGGTGGCGGTCGAGCGGGTTGCCGGGCTTTTCGAAGTCGATGTCGTCCGGCAGCTTCACCGGCAGGTCGGCCTTCGGCACGGGCACCACGCCGCAATCCTCGCAATGGATCACCGGGATCGGGCAACCCCAGTAGCGCTGGCGGGAAATGCCCCAGTCGCGCAGGCGGAAATTGATCTTGCGTTCGCCGCGCCGCGCGCCGCGCACAGTCTCGGCTTCCAGCTTTTGCGCAATCGCTTCAAAGGCTTCCGTGGTGCTCATGCCGTCCAGGAAGCGCGAATTGATCATCACGCCGTCATCGGTATAGGCCTCGTCGCCGATTGTGAAGCTTGCGACATCGCCGTCCTTCGGCATCACGATCGGGGTCACCGGCAGGTCGTATTTGCGGGCGAAGTCGAGGTCGCGCTGGTCGCCGGCCGGGCAGCCGAAGATCGCGCCCGTGCCGTAATCCATCAGCACGAAATTGGCGACATAGACCGGCAGTTCCCAGCTTTCGTCGAAGGGATGGCGCACGGTGATGCCGGTGTCGATGCCCTTTTTCTCGGCAGTCTCGAGCGCTGCCAGCGAGGTGCCGGCGCGGCGCGTCTCCTCGCAGAAGGCGGCGACCTTGTCGTCGTGCTTCGCGGCTTCCTTCGCCAGCGGATGATCGGCGGAAATCGCCAGGAAGGAGGCGCCGAAGATCGTGTCGGGCCGGGTGGTGTAGACGGTGATGTCTTCCATGCCGCCGGCATCGCCGCTGGCGATATCCCAGCGCACCATCATGCCCTCGGAGCGGCCGATCCAGTTCTTCTGCATCAGCCGGACCTTTTCCGGCCAGTGATCGAGCGTGTCGAGCGCGTCCAGCAGCTCCTGCGCGTAATCGGTGATCTTGAAGAACCACTGCGTCAGCTCGCGCTGTTCGACAAGCGCGCCGGAGCGCCAGCCGCGGCCCTCGATCACCTGCTCATTGGCGAGCACGGTCATGTCGACCGGATCCCAGTTCACCTTGGACTGTTTGCGGTAGACCAGGCCCTTTTCCAGCATGTCCAGGAACAGATGCTGCTGGCGCTGGTAATATTCGACATCGCAGGTGGCGAATTCACGGGTCCAGTCCAGCGACAGGCCCATGGATTTCAGCTGGTTGCGCATGGTGGCGATGTTTTCGTAGGTCCAGTCCTTGGGGTGGACCTTGTTCTGCATCGCGGCGTTTTCGGCCGGCATACCGAAGGCATCCCAGCCCATCGGATGCAGCACGTTGAAGCCGCGCGCCCGTTTGTAGCGGGCCACCACATCGCCCATGGCATAGTTGCGGACATGGCCGATATGAATGCGTCCCGAAGGATAGGGAAACATTTCGAGTACGTAATAGGTCTCGCGCGGGTCGGCATTGTCGGTGACGAAGACGTGTCCGTCATTCCACCGGCTCTGCCACTCGGGTTCGACTTTACGCGGATTGTAACGTTCGGATGCCATGTCGGATTTGCTCGGTTCTTTTTCTTGGGGATTTTGGCGGTGAGCTTCACCATGAAAGCGCTTCAGCGTCAAGCAAAACGGCCCCGAAACGGGCCTTCCGCCGTTGCCTCGCCGCTGGCCTTTGCAATATGGTGACGCCGCAATGGAAATGTGAGGTGTGACGATATGGGCGTGCGCGAGAATCTGGAAGAGGTGCTGGGCCGGATAAAGGCCGCCGAACACGAGGCCGAGCGCACGGGCGTTACCCTCGTCGCCGTCTCCAAGACCCATGATGCCGATGCCATCCGGCCGGCGATTGCGGCCGGCCAGCGGGTGTTCGGCGAAAACCGGGTTCAGGAAGCGCAGAAGAAATGGCCGGCGCTGAAGCAAGAGACGCCGGATATCGAACTGCATCTCATCGGGCCGCTGCAATCCAACAAGGCCGAGGACGCGGTCAAGCTGTTCGACGTGATCGAGACTGTCGACCGGGAGAAAATTGCACGCGCTTTGGCAAAAGAGATCGCAAAACAGGGCAGGGCGCCGCGCCTCTATGTGCAGGTCAATACCGGCAACGAGCCGCAAAAGGCCGGGATCGATCCGCGCGAGACCGAAGCCTTCCTCGCGCTCTGCCGCGACGAGCTCGGCCTCACGATCGAAGGGCTGATGTGCATACCGCCGGCAGGCGAGAATCCCGGGCCCCATTTCGCGCTGCTGCACGATCTTGCGACTGAAAACAGTGTTCCGAAGCTCTCCATGGGCATGTCCGGCGATTACGAGATCGCCATTGCCTTCGGCGCGACCGGCGTGCGCGTCGGCTCGGCGATCTTCGGCGAGCGGGATTATTCGGACTGACGGGCTGTCAGCCGCGCTTGAGATAGACCCGTCCGCCGCCCTTCTTGCGGCCGGTGTCCTCCACCTCGGGAAATTTTCCCTTGCGTACGGCGTTCAGGAATTCGCGACCGATCTTCACCTTGTCGCCGATATAAAGCCGGTTCCAGCCCTCGCCATAAAGTGCGGGAAAGTGAAACTCGCCGGGCTCGAGCCCCAGCAACCGGGTTCTGATGTCTTCTTCGTCAAGCATGGTCTTTTGCGTTTACGTTTGCGCGCCCGGAAAATCGGCTGGCGGTTTTCCGGGCGGATGCATGAATGGATCGGCTCAGACCAGCGCGCCCAATGTTTCACGTGAAAACGTGGAGAGCGTTTCGGTCTCGCCGCCCTCGATCTTCTTCACCCATTCCGGATCGGCAATCAAGGCGCGGCCGACGGCGATCAGGTCGAACTCTTCGCGCTCCATGCGGCGAACCAGCCTATCGAGATCGGGCGTTTTCGCATTCGCTTCCGCGCCGCCGAACCAGCCGAGGAAATCGGCGCCGTTGAGACCGACCGAGCCGACCGAAATCGTTGGAACGCCGGTGATTTTCTTCGCCCAGCCCGCGAAATTCAGGCCTTCCTCGCCGTCGATCTCCGGAAACTCCGGTTCCCAGAAACGGCGCTGCGAGCAATGCAGCATATCCGCGCCGGCATCCACCAGCGGCTGCAGCCATTCGGCCATCTCGTCGGGCGTGGTGGCGATGCGGGCATTGTAGTCCTGCTGCTTCCACTGGCTGAGGCGGATGATCACCGGCATGTCATCGGAAACCGCCGCGCGCACGGCCTTGACCACTTCCGCCCCGAAACGGGTGCGTTCGGTGATGGTCTTGCCGCCCCAGCGGTCTTCGCGCAGGTTCAGGCCCTGCCAGAAGAACTGGTCGATCAGATAGCCGTGCGCGCCGTGGATTTCGACGACATCGAAACCGAGCCGCTCGGCGTCCGCCGCGGCGCTGGCATAGGCGGCGATCGTATCGGCGATGTCTTCCTCGCTCATGGCGTGGCCGCGCTTCTCGCCGGGCTTGACGAAGCCGGACGGGCTTTCGGTCTCGTCCGGGTTCGGCGGATAATCGGCGGAGGCGATGGTGTTGGCCACATGCCAGATCTGTGGGCCCATCTTGCCGCCGGCGGCATGCACGGTGTCGATCACGTTTTTCCAGCCGGCGAGCGATTTTTCGCCGTGGAAATCAGGAATGCCGAGAAGGTTCTTGGAGTTGGGCCGGTCGATGACGGTGCCTTCGGAGAGGATCAGGCCGACATCGCCCTCGGCACGGCGGCGGTAGTAATCAGCGACATTCTGGCCGGGCACGCCTTCCGGCGAAAAGCCGCGCGTCATCGGCGCCATCACGATCCGGTTCTTCAACTCGAGCGATTTGAGCTTGAAAGGCCGGAACAGGGCCTCATGGGCGGAGTTTGACATTTCGGGTTTCCTTTGCAGCCTTGGGAGGAGTTCTGGCGGCATAGGTATAAATTGTGGACTTAGTGTCAATAAGGCATTATGTATTGCCTAGGTATAGATGAGGTGACCTGTGACGCATGATCCGTCCCACTGCCCGAAATTTCAGGTGGACTGCATCAACCGGAAGATTCTCGACCAGATTTCCGGCAAATGGTCGATCATGGTTCTGACCATGCTGGGTTTCGGTCCGCACCGGTTCAACGCGATCAAGAAGCAACTCGAGGGCATCAGCCAGAAAGCGCTGACCGACACGCTGCGCAAGCTCGAGCGCAATGGCGTCGTCGATCGCAAGGTGCTGCCTACGTCGCCCGTTGGCGTCGAGTATGAGCTGACGGCGCTCGGTCAGTCGCTGCGCGCCCATGTCATCGCGCTCTACACCTGGACCGAGGAAAACGGCGACGAAATTACCCGCGCCCAGGCCGCATTTGATGAGCGCGCCGCCTGAACGCTCAGCGCTCGTCAACCGCCCGAAAGCAAAAGGGGGCTTTCGCCCCCCCGATGGTTCCGCAGTGATGCGGCCTCAGCCGGAAATGCCTTACCGGTCGTCGTCTTCGTTCTCGTCGTCATCCTTGACCGAGTTGCCGAGCGAGGCGAAGCGGGAGAACACTTCGTCGGCCGACATGCCCTTGTCATTGTCCGTACCGATATTTTCGGTGTCCTGAGCCGAAGCGAGCGTCGCATTGTCCATCTCGTCGGCAGAGGGCAGCGGCCGGTCCTTGGCGGACTTGCTGACTTCGAGGTCGAGATCGATCTGGCTGCAAAGGCCGAGCGTTACCGGGTCCATCGGCACGAGATTGGCCGCGTTCCAGTGGGTGCGGTTGCGTATCTGCTCGATCGTCGACTTGGTGGTGCCGACGAGGCGGGAGATCTGCGCGTCCTTCAGTTCCGGATGGTTGCGCACCAGCCACAGGATCGCGTTCGGGCGGTCCTGGCGCTTGGAAACCGGCGTGTAGCGCGGGCCCTTGCGCTTGGATTCCGGCACCCGCACCTTCGGTTCGGAAAGCTTCAGCTTGTGGTTCGGGTTCTTTTCCGCGCGCTCGATCTCGTCGCGGGAAAGCTGTCCGGTGGAGATCGGGTCGAGACCCTTGATGCCCTGCGCGGATTCGCCGTCGGCGATCGCCTTTACTTCCAGCGGATGCAGAGCGCACAATTCGGCGATCTGGTCGAACGACAAGGCCGTGTTGTCCACGAGCCATACGGCAGTCGCCTTGGGCATGAGCAGCTTTTGCGCCATTGGATATAGTCCTTCTATCGTCCGCGCCGGTGTCGCGGTCCGTGGGTGTTTGCCACTATTTCCGGGAAATCATGGGCGTTCATATAAAGGCAAAATGTCGCAATTGCAATTGATCCGGCGGGAATTGACCAATGTCTTATTGAACTCGTCCAATCAGGCTGTATGAATGGGAATCAATGGAGGAGCCCCGGTTTTCAGAGCCTTTCCGCCTTTCCTTGAAAGGCGAAAACGCTCCATCTATTGATTGTGTCGCAATTCCGCCCGGTTAAGCGGTTCTCGTGGAATTGCCGTTAGGAGGAAACGATGTCGTCAAAAACCTATCCCGTGCCGAAATCGGCAAGCGCGCGCGCAAAGATCGACGCTGCGAAATATGACAAGTGGTACAAGGAAAGCGTGGAGGAGCCGGAAATCTTCTGGGACCGTCACGGCCGCCGGATCGACTGGTTCAAGCCCTATACCAAGGTCAAGAACACATCCTTCAAGGGCCGGGTCTCGATCAAGTGGTTCGAGGACGGCCAGACCAACGTCTCCTACAACTGCATCGATCGCCACCTGAAGACCCGCGGCGAGGAGACCGCGATCATCTGGGAAGGCGACAACCCCTATATCGACAAGAAGATCACCTATAACCAGCTCTATGATCAGGTCTGCCGGATGGCGAACGTGATGAAGAAGCACGGCGTCAAGAAGGGCGACCGGGTGACGATCTACATGCCGATGGTGCCGGAAGCAGCCTACGCGATGCTCGCCTGCGCGCGCATCGGCGCAATCCACTCCGTGGTGTTCGCCGGCTTCTCGCCGGAGGCGCTGGCCGGCCGCATCGTCGATTGCGAGAGCACCTTCGTCATCACCTGCGACCAGGGCGTGCGCGGCGGCAAGCCGATCCAGCTCAAGGAAAATGTCGATCTCGCCATCGATATCGCCGCCAAGCAATATGTGATGGTCAACCATGTGCTCTGTGTCCGCCGCACCGGCGGCAAGGTCGGCTGGGCGCGCGGCCGCGACCTCTGGCATCACGAGGAGATCAAGACCGTCAAGGGCGATTGCCCGCCGGTGAAGATGAAGGCGGAAGACCCGCTGTTCATCCTCTATACCTCGGGCTCCACCGGCAAGCCCAAGGGCGTGCTGCACACCACCGGCGGCTATCTCGTCTGGGCCTCGATGACCCACGAATATGTGTTCGACTATCGCGAGGACGAGATTTTCTGGTGCGCGGCCGATGTCGGCTGGGTCACCGGCCATTCCTACATCGTCTACGGCCCGCTCGCCAACGGCGCCACCACGCTGATGTTCGAGGGCGTGCCGACCTTCCCGGATGCCGGACGGTTCTGGGAAGTGGTCGACAAGCATCAGGTCAACATCCTCTATACCGCGCCGACCGCGATCCGCGCGCTGATGGGCGCCGGCGACGATCTGGTGACGAAGTCGTCGCGGCAAAGCCTGCGCCTGCTCGGCTCGGTCGGGGAGCCGATCAATCCGGAGGCCTGGGAGTGGTATTACCGCGTGGTCGGCGAGGAGCGCTGCCCGATCGTCGATACCTGGTGGCAGACCGAGACCGGCGGCATGATGATCACGCCGTTCCCGGGTGCGACCGCCCTGAAGCCGGGCTCGGCGACGACGCCGTTCTTCGGCGTCCAGCCGCAGCTTGTCGACAATGAGGGCCAGGTGCTGGAAGGAACGGCCGACGGCAATCTCTGCATCATCGATAGCTGGCCGGGACAGGCGCGTTCGGTCTATGGCGACCATAACCGCTTCATCCAGACCTATTTCTCCACCTATAAGGGCAAGTATTTCACCGGCGACGGCTGCCGGCGCGACGAGGACGGCTATTACTGGATCACCGGCCGCGTCGACGACGTGCTCAACGTCTCCGGCCACCGGCTCGGCACGGCGGAAATCGAAAGCGCGCTGGTCTCGCACCACTACGTCTCCGAGGCCGCCGTGGTCGGTTATCCGCATCCGGTCAAGGGGCAGGGTATCTACTGCTATGTCAGCCTGATGAGCGACCACGAGGGCGACGAGGCGTTGCGCCAGGAACTGATCAAGTGGGTCCGCTCCGAGATCGGCCCGATCGCCACCCCCGACAAGATCCAGTTTGCCCCGGGCCTGCCCAAGACCCGCTCCGGCAAGATCATGCGCCGCATCCTGCGCAAGATCGCCGAGGACGATTTCGCCGCGCTCGGCGACACCTCGACCCTTGCCGATCCCGGCGTGGTCGACGACCTGATCGAAAACCGCCAGAACAAGTCGAAGGCGGCGTAGGGTAGGCAGGAGCGGGGCTGATCCTTTGTAGGTACGCCTGTCCAACCGCATTTGAATTGGGCGTATCAACCCCTAATCTCCCCCCTTGAGGGGGAGATGTCGCGAAAGCGACAGAGAGGGGTAATGGGCATATGCCGCTTGCTCCGAATTCGCCGAAAGGGTTCACCCCTCTCTGC
>NZ_DEPM01000010.1:0-5588 GCF_002358775.1 Martelella sp. UBA3392 | reverse complement strand
CGCGCGAAATGGTCGCCCTTTCGGCCGCCGCAGTCATGCTGGTCAACCGGCGGGTGTCGTCGAAGGAGGTCATCGGAACGGTCGACGGCAATCTCCTTCTGCTGCTGGCCGGGCTGTTTGTGGTCAATGCGGCGCTGGCCCAGACCGGAATGCCGCAAAAGGTGGTTCACGATCTTCAGGGAGCAGGCGTCGATTTCGCCAATCCTTCGATCCTGTTCCTCGTCGCATCCGCGCTCAGCAATATCGTCGGCAACAATCCGGCGGTCATGCTGCTCGCGCCCTTCCTGCCGCATGCGGCCAATACCGACGCGCTGGGCGCGGCGCTGGCGCTCGGCACGGGCTTTTCCAGCAACCTGATCATCTTCGGTAGCCTCGCCGGCATAATCGTGGTCGAGCAGGCGAAGGACCGGGGCGTGAAGATCGGCATGGGCGAATTCTGCCGTGCCGGCGTCCCCGTCACGCTTTTGTGCATGGTGCTTGCGCTCGCCTGGATCGCGCTTCTGACCTGACGATGGCCGCGTCTCAGCCGTCCTTGTCGAGATAGACCGTCTGCGAGGGGAAGGCGAAGTCAGCGCCGTGGGCATGAACGATGTCGACGATTTTCAGGTAAACATCCTGCTGGATCGCCAGCCACTCGGCCCAGCGGGTCGTCTTGGTGAAGCAGTAGACCATGATGTTCAGTGATGAATCGGCGAAGTCGTTGAAATAGACAAGAAGCGTCTGGTTCAGATCGATATGCTCGCTTTGATGCAGCATGGCACGGATATCGGCGACGACGGCGGCAATCTTGTCGGCATCCTCGTAGCGAAGGCCGATCGTGGTGTCGATGCGCCTGTTCCTCATCTGGCCGGGGTTTTCGACGCTGATCGATGAAAACACGGAGTTCGGCACGAAAAGCGGGCGCTTGTCGAACGTGGTGATCCTGGTCATGCGCCAGCCTATCTCCTCCACCGTGCCTTCGATGTCGCGGTCTGGCGAGCGTATCCAGTCACCCAGCCGGAACGGCCTGTCGAAATAGAGCATCACGCCCGAGAACATGTTGCTCAGTACATCCCTCCCGGCAATGCCGATGGCGATGCCGCCGAAGCCGCCGAAGGCCATCAGGCCGGAGAGGCTCAGGCCCAGATGCTCGCCGAACAGCAGCAGCAGCAGCAGGACGATTGCCATTTTGAGAATACGGGCAATGCTGATTGCCGAGGTCTTGTCGCTGCCCTTGTTCACCTGTGCGGTGGTCAGGCGGTTTATCAGGTGAAAGGCCTGCTGCATGACGATCAGGCCGATGGCGACCAGCGTCAGATCGTCGAGCAGGCCGGGTTTGACAAGATCGAGCTTATAGTGTGCGAGGATTTGGTCGGCAGTCTTGTTCAGAGTGACCAGCAGGCTCGCGGCCGCGCCCAGAAAGATGGCGTGGACGGCAATGCTGTGAGACAAGGTCCGGCTGCGCTTCATGAGCACGCCGCTCAGCAACATCGCTGCGAGAAGAAAGGCAACCACGGCTGCATTGATCCAGTATGCACTCATGGCGCCGACATTGCTCCTTGCTCGACATCACCATTGAACGAAAAGGCCGGTGTGCTTACAGGACCTTTTGCTGTCATGCACAAAAACACATAGATAGGGTGGCTTCGCAGTTCCATGAAAAGCGGAACCGTTTTAATGGCTTGCCCTGATGACGGCGTCGCCGCCGGACGTCAGCTGCAATGCGCCGTCAATTGAGACGTCGAAGCCGTCAACCGTGCCGAGCGCGTCGAGAAAGGTCTGTTCCAGTTTCATCATGGCTTCGTCGCAGGCCATCCGGGTCGCTGCGAGCGGACCGATTGCGACGCGGCCCTCGCCGTTTACCGCAAAGGCCCCTGTGAAGCGGTTGCAGCCGGTGGTTCCGAAGATCTGACCTTCCTCGCTGATCGAGAAGGCGGGGCGATCGGCGGTCTCGTCGAGCGCGTTGCCGTCGATCCTGTCGACGGTCCAATCGGGGCCGGTCAGCAGTTCGAGCGTATCGCCGCCGCAGCCCTTCAGCGTTCCGGTTGCCGTTTCCAGTTCGACGCTCTGCGGGAACAGCCGGCCGCTCATGTCGTCCTGGCATAGGCCGGCCCTTACGCGGAAGGCGAGGGCGTATTGGTCGAAACCGTAGCGATAGGCTCCGTCGACCACCTCCGGCTCCGGCAGGCGGAGGTCGAGGCGGTCTTCGCCATAATTCATGTCCAGCATGAACCGGTCACCTGCGATGACGGCGCGCCAGCCGGGTTCATTGCCCTGCGCCGACCATGCCTTTTCCGCCTCGGCCGGCACCATGACGCAATCCGGCAGGTCCTGGCCGTCGAGCGTCACCAGCGCGGTGTCGCCCTTGCTCCAGAAGACGTTTCGGCCGTCCTCGGACTGGTATTTCGCGCCGTCCGCGGAGATCGTCGGGGCGAGGTGGTAAATCCTCTCATCGGTCTCGACCACCGCTTCCTCGCCCTGAAAGCCGACCTGAAGGCGGATATCGCCGCACATGAAGGTGCTGCTGAAGGCCGCGGGCGTGAACGCCGTCAGCATGATGTCTCCGATATCGGCATCATTGTTTCCCGCCGCGATCATGACCGGTTCGCTCACAAACCGGTTGGCGCCGTCGATCCGGATCGCCGCTGTCAGTTTCGCCGCGACGCCCTGTGGGATGGCCAGTTCGAACGGCCATGGCACCTGCCGGCCGTTCGACTCATCGCTGTGCGTCGCCAGCAGGGCGTTTTGAAAACCGCGTGCCTCGACCACGAGTTCGGCATCATCCGGCAGCGCGATGCGCTCGCGCATCATGGCCTCGCCGGTGATCATACGCATGTCCTGCGCATGCGCGGTCGTTGCCGCTAGAAGGCTTGCCAGAACTGTCAGAACGGAACGGGACATGGTAATTCCTTTGTCGTCTTCACGGGGTGGAGGGTATGCCGCGCCGGAGACGGCTTCGCGTTTCCAGCGGAGCAGCCCGGACCCACCGGCGAGGGCCGCGCTGCGCGGTCAGGTACGCGCGCCGTCGCTGCTAATCTAACACGGTATTTGTAGGTTGCCGCAACCGGCCGAACAACATGTCAGACCATACAGTTGACCCTTCGCGCGCAGGCTGACTATCAGCAGATTGGGCCTGCAAGAGCGCAGGTCCTGCCCTCCGGCAGGACATAGCGATCCCGAGATCATTGCCCATTTTTTAAATCCCCTCCGGACGATAAAGCGCCATGGACAATTCAGCAGAAGAACTCGAGCAACCGGGAAGCCGGAACGCGCAGATCCGCTTCGTCGCCCTTGCGGCGCTCGCGGGAATTCTGACGGGGTCCGTCGGGTCCGTGTTCCATCTTCTGATCGACTGGCTGCAAGCATGGCCCCGCGTCCTCGCAACGCATGTCGATGGCGTCGTGCTTGTCGCCGCTGCCGCCCTGATCACCATGTGCGCGACATTGCTTTCGGCCTACGTTGTCCGCCGCTTCGCGCCCGAGGCCGGCGGCAGCGGGGTGCAGGAGATCGAAGGCGCCATGCAGGGCTTGCGCACCGTTCGGTGGCAAAGGGTGCTGCCGATCAAGTTCCTGACCGGCATCGTCTCGATCGCGTCGGGGCTGGTGCTCGGCCGCGAAGGCCCGACGATCCATATCGGCGCTTCGTTTTCGGCGGCGATCACTGATTTCTTCAAGGTCAGCGAAACCGAGCGGCGCGGCATGCTTGGCGCCGGCGCGGCCGCCGGTCTCGCCTGCGCCTTCAATGCGCCGCTCGCCGCCATCCTGTTCATCGTCGAGGAAACCCACCGGCAGTTTCCCTATACCTTCCGCACCTATATGGGCGTGATCATCGCCGCGGTGCTGGCGACGGTGATGACCCAGATCATCGGCGGCACGGCGCCAGATTTCTCGATGGCGGTGGCGAGCCCGGAACTCACCCTGCTGCCCGCCTTCGTCATACTCGGGGTGCTGCTTGGTTTCCTGGGCGTCAGCCTCAACGCGGCGCTGATGTGGACGGGTTCGTTTGCCGGCCGCCTTAACGCGCGCGTGCCCTATCTTTATCCGGCCGTGGTCGGCCTCGTCGTCGGCGGTCTGTTCGTGACGATGCCGCATTCGGTAACCGGCGGCGAGCATGTCGTGACCTCGCTTGCCGCCCACAGCGCCAGCCTTCAGGTTCTGCTGGCGCTTGCCGTAATCCGCTACGTCACCATGACGGCGAGCTATTCGGCGGGCACGCCGGGCGGCATTTTCGCGCCGATCCTGGCGCTTTCGATGTGCGTCGGTCTGGCCTTCGGCGGCATCGTCGAACTGGTGACGCCCCACGGCATACCGCTCGCCTTCGGCATGGCGGCGATGGGTGGGCTGTTTTCCGCCTCCGTGCGCGCGCCGATCGTCGGCGTGGTGCTGACGCTGGAACTGACCGGGGCCTACACCATGGTCATGCCGCTGATCGTCACCTGCATGACGGCCAACATGGTCGCCGAATGGATCGGCGGACGCCCGATCTACGACCAGTTGCTGGAACGCACGCTGAGAAAGGCCGGCATCGACCCGGCGGCAAAGGGCGAGGACAAGACCGGCCTGGCATGAGTCTCAAGCTCACATCATCATCACGATCACCAGGCCGAACAGGATCAGCAGCGTGGTGGAGACCGCATACCCGACCGAGAACCCGATCGCCGGCACCTGGCTCTCGGCCTTCTCCGTCAGCATCGCCAGCGCCGGGGAGGATTTCCGCGCGCCCGCGCAGCAGCCGAACAGGATGGCGTCATCGAAGCGGAAGACATATTTCCCGAGATAGATCGCCAATAGCGACGGGACGATGGAGGCGATCAGGCTCCAGAGCAGGAAGACCGGCCCCAACTCCTTCAGCCCGCCTGCAAGGGCGGGAGCGGCGGCAAGGCCAAGGGCTGCGATGAACAGGTTGAGGCCGATCGAGTTCATGAACCACAGCGTGGCTCCCGGTACCCGGCCGAAGACCGGGTGCACCGAACGGAGCCAGCCGAAGAAGAGACCGATAAGCAGGATGCCGCCGGCCGTCGACAGCGTCAGCGGCACCTCGCCGACCCTGAAGCTCAGCGCGCCGATCACGGCGCCGGCGACGATCGCGGCGCTGATAAAGGCGATGTCGGCGCGCTCGGTTTCCCGGTCGAGATAGCCGAATTTTTTCGCGAAACCGGCGATGTCGGTGGGGCGGCCGATGATTCGGATGACGTCGCCGCGATAAAGCATCGTGTCAGCAAAAACCGGGATTGACACGGACAGGGCTCCGCGATGGATAGCGGTGATGAACACGCCGCGCGTCTCGGGAATGTCCGCGAGCGCCTTCAGCGTCTCGCCGGCCAACGCGCTCGATGTGATCAGCACGTCGGTGCCCTCGACCTGGACGCCGAGCAGTTCCGCGTCGTCGACTTCCTCGAGCACCTTGCTGACTTCACTGAGAAGTACGTGCCGCGATCCGGCAAGGGCGATGATGTCGCCGGCCGCGATCGTGACGGAGGTGGTGGCCTCCATGATCTCGCCGTTTCGCCGCAGCCGCGCCAGGAACAGCCGGTGATTGTCGAAGAAATGCTCGGCATCGGCGACGTTGAGGCCGACCAGCGGGGATTTTTCATCGACGCGATAGGCGCG
>NZ_DEPM01000222.1:20440-21628 GCF_002358775.1 Martelella sp. UBA3392 | reverse complement strand
GTCAGTTCTCAGTGAAAATCAACATCGTACGTCTTTGGTAAAAGTGAAAGCTGACGCCAAAGTTCAAAGACATCCAGTTTCTCGTAGTGGGCTCTTAACAAGTCCGTATCCACATCTTTCTGTACCGGAAAATATCCCGGCTGCCCACTTTCCATGAACCTGCGCAACCCCATGCCTAGGTACGGAATGAGACGGCACATTTCCGTATCATCCCAAAAATCATAGGCCGCGATACGGCGAGCAAAATAGTTTGCGAGCGTTCGCCAGTCTCCATCTTCTGCCCATCGCAATTCTGAGAACTGATATGTAAAGCGCTGAAAGGCCGCGAGTAGCTTAGGCCGTTTTGCATACCACCGCCATCGAAACCTGTCCGAATTCGCTGCCAATCTCGTTCCTGACTGGTACATGGATCATGCGGCTGGCTTTCACTCGATAATCCTCATGTCGAGGCACCAAGATCTTATCGATGTAATCGTTCAAACAAACGAATGAGCATCGTTTCGCAGTCAAATCCGCGATCACCAGCAACACTGGCACACCGATACCCATTCGCTCTACGGTCACCAACTCCGAGGTTTCAAGCTGAAACCGATAGGTGTCGATACTTGCGATCTTCTGCGATCGGTCCAACAGTTCGACAGCCTTTTCAACATTTCCCCGCTCATACACTGACAGAGGTGCTGGCCTTGGCGACGCAACGGTCTTGAGCTGGACAAACACGTGCTCTCCCAGGGTCTAGTAGGTCCTAGGACGTCCCTCTTCCTTTTCTCCAGTTTTGAAGAGTTCGATGGTGAAATCCAGTCCGTAGTCAGGCCGATACTCACGTAAGACCCAATGCTGCGGTAGCTTTGCACGCAGGAGATGCTCGCCCTGTTGGTCGATAAGATGTTGCTCTGAACGTTTCTTGGCATCGGTCATGCCACAGGTATATTTTTTCAGCAGAAGTTTTGCTAGGCCAGTCGAACCGCTTCGCGAGATTCTGTTGCACTGTGCCTATTACCGAAAGCCGACAGACCGCCTCTCCTCGAAATTAGACATCTTTCTTGCACAACGCGAATGACGGCTTCCGGAGAATTCACAGCCAGGCCTAACGACAGAAATGGAAGCGCAAAGCTGCCGTCCGAACCTTCGGCCGGGTATGGGCGCGACACGGCCCGTGTTGATGGACAGCATCAGGTCTTGAAGGGA
>NZ_DEPM01000222.1:12544-20409 GCF_002358775.1 Martelella sp. UBA3392 | reverse complement strand
TCAGTTCTCAGTGAAAATCAACAGTCAGCTTTGCAGAAGTCGCTCTGCAGTGCCCAAACGGAAACGAGGGCGTCAATGGACTGCTCCGGTCTCCGCTACATCTGACGCGAATGGCGGGATCCTAACCTTTGTGCCGAAATGCTCGACTGGCGCTGGGCCGCTCGATAGGAAATGTCGGCTTTCGGGAACTTCATGTGCCAGTCGAACGTCCGAAACGGCGGCGCGAAGCTGCCGTCCGACCCTTCGGCCGGGTATGGGCGCGACACGGCCCGGGTTGACGGACAGCATCAGGTCTTGAAGGGATTAGGACCATCGGCCCATAATTTTCGCGACGGTGCACGTGCGAAAACGTCAACTTGGAGAAAGACTTAGTGTCTGCCCAAGAATGATGATTCTGACTTGAGGTTGAGTGAAGGCGGCAATCGAATTCTTTGTATTTTACGACAAATACGGAGAGACCGAATGGCCTGGCCCCCTTCACCCGTCGTCACCATGACAGACGCCGCCGGCGCGACGCAAGTGACCTGTCGGATCGTGAATGGAACATGATCGCGCCGTTTATACCATCGCAGCCGCGGCGGGGCCGAAGGCGCAAGACATCATTGCTGGACGTGCTGGACGCCCTCTTCTACCTGCTGCAATCGGGTTGCCAATGGGCGTTGCTGCCGCGTGATTTTCCGCCGAAAAGCACGGTTCATCACTATTTCAAACGGTTCTGCCGAGACGGGATGTGGCGGTGCATTCTTAACGCGATCTGCTGCCGGACGCGGCAACTGGAAGGACATGAAGACCAAACCATCATTGACAATCAGTCGGTCAAGTTCGGCTCGGACGCCCGTCGTGATATCGGTTATGATGCGGGCAAGAAGAACAAGAGCCGCCAGCGCCACATTCTGCTCGACAAGTTGAGCATGCGTTTCAAGGTGGATTTCCATTCGGCGGGCATTCCGGATCGCAACGGAGCAGTTCTTGTTTTCGACAAACTCGCCAACCGCTTTTCCTTCATCGAGAAAATCTGCGGCGAGGGCGGCTATCAGGGGCCCAAGATCGAACAGGCAAGCCCGCGACCCATAGAGATCGTCAAACGAAATCAAGCTGGATTTCAGGTACTGCCGAAGCGCTGGATTGTCGAACGAACGGTGGCATGGCTCGGTATAAACCGCAGGTTGGCAAAGGATTTCGAGCGGTTTTCGGCAACGAACCTCGCCTTCATCCGAACCGCTATGATCAAGATTATGACAATAAGTCTCGCACGATATCCGCTTTCTTGAACAGATTCTAAGATAAATCACGACGAAAGATTGAAAGCCGAAAGTATAGACATTAGATAACATAATATCCAAACGGCAATGACCGATCAAATCGACATGGCCTGCCTCACGATCTCTCCCATCTGGTTGCAAAATCGGTATTTCCAAAAGACTGTTTTTTAGTGTCCCAGCAAAAGGCGAAGTGATAGGTTGCATCAACCGCAGCTTCCTTTTGCGACGGGAAGCGGGGCAGGCCGGCTCCGCAACCGTGGAGACCGGGCCGCGAGGAACTTGATATGCTGCTTTCGAGAATGGGCTATTTTGCTGATTTCGTCGCCTATCCAGTGCTGATCGCAATATTGGGCGTGGCTGCCCCCATGTATGCGGGTGGCCATTGGGCTATCGCCGACATCGCGACATTTCTGGGTAGCCTCGCGCTTTGGACGCTGCTTGAATATCTTCTGCATCGCTTCGTGTTGCATCATCTGCCCTGGATCAGGGATATGCATGAACGCCATCACAGGGAGGTTCTTGCACTGGTCGGAACGCCAACATGGCTCAGTGTCGCCCTGTTCCTCGGCCTGGTATTCTTGCCGCTTTTTTTTCTGACCGGTTTTGCGATGGCAGGTATCACCACGTCGGGGCTGATGTCCGGATATCTCTGGTATGTGAGCGTGCATCACCTGGTACACCATCGGCATCCGGCGCATTCCGGCTATCTCTACAAGCTCAAGCGCAACCATGCAGTGCATCATGCGAACGACGCTTGTAATTTCGGCGTGACATCGCGGTTCTGGGATGACGTTTTCCACACCTCCCGCCCCGCGAGATAGGGGTGGCACAGAGAGCGGATCGCAAGTCTCGAAACGGCCGTCCTCGATACCGGCGGCGCCCGGATCGTCCTGCCGGGTTGACGGCATCGGAACGCAATACAGCCACAATGGCGTTATATCGTTCAAATCGTGTAATCCCTTCGCGTCCTGCTGACGGCAGGCGCACCTCTTCTTTCAATCCGTGACGTTCAATGGCCGCAGTCGAGCCCTTACTCCTGCGTGTAGGCCCCATGAAAACCATTTCGAGAAGACCGCCGACACCGGCAAGATTTGCCGATCGACCGCGACCGCCCAAGCCTGAGAGGCAACAGGTCCTCAGCCGCGCTGAATTGCGCAGGGTCGTCGCCGATCAGATCGACTAACCGCATTTTCACCAATCAGGAGCGATCCCCGGGTCGGCTTATACATGGAAAAACAAAATACCAGGCAACGGCCCGACCGCAATACCGCGGCATCGCGAAAGGGCCTGTTGGAAAAATACCGCCAACACCTCGCCTTCGCCGCCCTCAAGGTTTCGGCGGGCGACCGCGTCGGCGCGGAAAACGACTACCAGCACGCCGAACATTTCTATCGCAGCGCCGCGGAGTTTCAAGAGCCTGACCGGAACTGATCCGGACGAACGGCCGTCGCCGCGTTCGGGACGGCATGACGCCCGTCTGCGGAAACGGCCTGACAAGGGCGGTACCGCCGGCAGCCCTCCCGAGGACGACAAAGGATGAGGCGCGCAGAGCGACATGACCAAACTCAGTATCAGGCACCGGACAACCTATAGCTATCGCTATCCGGTGCTTCTCGCTCCCCACAGGCTGACCATCCGCCCGCGCGAGAGCCACGATCTCCTGCTCGTCAGCCACGACATCCATGTTTTTCCCGCGGCCATGCTGAACTGGTCGACCGATGTGTTCGGAAATTCGATCGCAATGGCCACTTTCGCAGAGCCGACGGCGAACCTTGCCATCGACAGCGCAGCGGTCGTCGATCTCCGGGCGGCAAACTGGCCTGTCTTCAACATCGCCGCATCCGCGATCACCTATCCCTTCTTCTACGAACAGAATGCGTGGAAAGACCTCGGCGCGCTTCGCGATCAGCAATATCCCGACCGCTTCAAAACGCTCGATCGCTGGGCCCGCGGCTTCGTTGGCGGATACGGGACCGATACGCTGTCCCTGCTGAAGGATATCAGTGCCGGCATTGCGAACCAGCATATGTATCTGAGCCGGGAGGCGGAGGGCACGCAAACGCCGGTCGAGACGCTGACAATGAGGTCCGGCACCTGTCGCGACTTCGCTGTGCTGTTCGCCGAGGCGGTTCGCCTGCTGGGATTTGGCGCACGGATCGTGTCGGGCTATCTCCACAATCCCACCCGGATGCTTACAGGATCGGGCGACAGTGGGACCACGCACGCATGGGTGGACGTATTTCTTCCCGGCGCCGGCTGGATCACCTTCGATCCGACCAACCGCAGCATGGGCGGCGCCAACCTCATCCCCGTGGCCGTCGCGCGGGACATCGCCCAGACCACCCCGATTTCCGGCGGCTTCACCGGCGCGACGGACGCATTTCTGGCAATGAATGTCGCGGTCGACGTCGTCGAACTGTGAAGACTACGCACTGCCATGCGCCCGGTTCGCCCGTGCGATTACACCGTCGGGCGTGACTGCCGGAAGGAGACCAGGCGGCGGGTTTCATCGTCCCACAAAACGAGGTTTACGCAACGCAGGCTCTCGAGCAGCGTGATGCGGCCGATCCCGCGCAATTCGGGATAGTCCCGCAGGACCTCCGGCAGCCGGTAGAACGGCACCTTCGCGGCGAGGTGGTGGACATGGTGGATGCCGATATTGCCGGTGATCCAGCGCAGCGGCAGCGGCAAGTCATAATGCGAGCTGCCGTGAAGCGCGGCGCTCTGGAAATTCCAGTCCTTCGCCTCTGCCCACTCAGTCTCCTCGAACTGATGCTGGATGTAGAACAGCCAGACCCCGGCCGTTGCTGCCATCAGCGTGATCGGTACTTGCACCATCAGGAAGGATAGCGGCCCCATCAGCCACATCAGCAGGGCAACCGGCAAGGCGGCGCCAATGCTGGTGGCGATGGTGGATGTCCACGGTTCCATTCCCGCGCGCATCAGGCCGAGCGGCAGCCGGTACTGGCAGATGAACAGCCATGCCGGGCCAAGACCGAACATCACCGCCGGATGCCGGTAGAGCCGGTAACGCAGCCGTCCGAAGCGGGACAGCGCGCGATATTCGCGCACGGTCAGCGTATCGACATCGCCGATGCCGCGCTTGTCGAGATTGCCGGTCGTGGCGTGGTGGACCGCGTGGGTCCGGCGCCAGTAATCGTAAGGGGTGAGCGTGAACACGCCGATGACGCGGCCGATCCAGTCATCGAGACCGCGCCGGCCGAACAGCGCGCCATGGCCGCAATCATGCTGCAGGATGAAGAGCCGCACGAGAAAGCCGGCCGCCGGAACGGTCAGCAGCAGCCCCCACCATATGCCATTCACCACGGCGAGCCCCGTCAACACCCAGAGCGCGACGAATGGCAGCGCCGTGATAGCGATCTCGACCGTGCTGCGCACCGTGCTCGGGCGCCGGTATGGCGCGAGCGCGGCCGTCCAGAAACGATCGTTGCGTTCGATTGCGGCGGCGTTCTCGATGCTGCGTTCCATGGATTTTCCAGTTTCGGTTGGGCGCCAGCAAGTGCACGAGACCAGCATGCCGCAGGTATCGCAACCAGGTGCGCGCGGCGCTGAATGCAAGACGGGTCGGACGCAATTCCGACCTGCCTGTCCGTCTCAATCTTTCGTGTCCGCACAGCCGTGGCCACGAAGCAAGGTCGATGCGTATGTTGCCTTGAGGTTCTCGGCGGCGGAGATATGAACGAACACATCTGCACAACCGTCCTCTGCCTCGACAAAATCGGAACCCCTGGCGGCGTTGAACAACTTCACTGTACCAGTGCTCATGACGATTTCCTTTCAATCAGTCAGAGAGGATTGTCCGATGCGTCCGAAGGTTGCGACCGGACGATAAAGTCGACGTTGATGGAAATTCACCGGAGCGCGAGGTTCAAAAATAAAGTTCAGCAAACAAGTTCGATGACGTTTATATGTGCCTCTTAGGTTGCAAAAAACAAGAAATATCAAAATAATAATTACAGATATTGAAAATATTTTTCGAAATCTATTTTAAAATAAACCTATCAATTCACGAATTCATACATATATATAAATTGTCAGATAGATACGACCACTCATAAGATTGCCTTTCGTAAATCCATCTCCGTTCGCGTCATGATTTGACGCGGTGATGGCGTTCGATGCCCGAAAAAGCGGCATTTTCCGAATGCATGGCGAGACTTCGGCACACACCGCGCCAAGGCAGCAGAGAATCGCTACCGCCGCCCCACACTCAAACGACCCGAAATCGGAAGGAATCGATATCATGGCAGCAGCAACCAACGGCAATCCGTCCATCGGCCAGCGATGGGCAGCCTATCATCCAGCAAAATCGACGCTCGTCTGGGCATGCGCCGCAACCGCCGTGGTCACGATGATTGTCGGCTTCACCTGGGGCGGCTGGGTCACGGGCGGCACATCTCGAGACCTCGTGGCGGAAGCCGGTAATCTCTCCCGCTCCGAGCTGGCGACCGTCATCTGCGTGGAACGGTTCAGATCCGCACCGGATTCAGCTCAACAGTTGGCCGACCTGAAGGCGATGACCAGTTCCTACAACCAGCGGCAGTTCATAGAAGCTGGCGGCTGGGCGACGATGCCGGGCAACACCACCGCCGACCGCTCCGCGGCCTCGGCCTGCGCCAGCACCCTCGTGAGCTGATCGAATCTTCGGTCTTGCGCAGCGGAACCGGGGTTGGTCTCATTGCCGCAAAAACTGTCCGGGCTAAACCAGGTTGTCGGGCCCGCCGCCTGGCATAACCTTTCCCGAATGGAGGTCTGCATGGCCAAAGCCAAAAGCGCAGCAGTCGCGAAATCAGAGAACCAAAAAAGAAAAATGCGGCCGCCCCAACAGCGCCGGTTCTCGGCTCGCAGGTCCGGGACGCCGGAAACAGCAACAAGGTTCGCGGCAAGCCGAAGGGCTGAACCCGCCCTGCCTTTTTTCAAGGATTCCGAATTATGGCACTCGACTTCCCCAACCAGAGCCGCAGCTACGACAAAACCGGCCACCGCGTCCGTTTCACCGGCCATGACGGCATGTTCGAGGTGATGTTCTTTGTCAGGGCCGATGCGCTCAAATATCCCGAAGATGGCGAAGCGAACTACCTCGCCGCCTTCGATGCGGCACGATCCAGGATCTACGCTGCGGCCCGCAAACTATACGCCAAGGGCCGCAAGGCCATGTACGTGATGACGGCGGCCGACTTCGCCTGACCGACCGGAAATGGCGACGGAACATCGGGCATGTCTGCCTGACGACAACGTCTGGAAGACACACACCGCAGCATCGCATCATCCCGTGAAGTTTGCACTGTCAGGCCGGATAACCGGAGGACCGCGTCGGCGACGTAACAAAAGCTCACGCGTGAACGCCGTTCACGCCGGGCAGAAAAGGCACGTCTTGAAAATAAACCTCAAATTCCCGGGCGCCCGCATCGCATCGCCGCTCTGGAGCGACCGCGCTCCCGTCAGACAGGAGCTTTTCAGCACCGAACGGCTGGAACAGCACGCGATCAGCCTTGCGGCAGCCCAGCCGGTGTCAGGCAAGGCGCCTGCCGTCATGTCGCTGCACAAAAGGCTCAGCGGCAATGCCGCTGTCCTCTTGTCCGCATACCGGGCGAGCATCGCCGAGCTGAAGAACGGGCGGGAAGTGGTGCCGGCGGCCGAATGGTTGCTCGACAACTATCATCTGGTCGAAGAACAGATCCAGGAGATCAGAAATGACCTTCCGCCCGGCTATTATCGGCAATTGCCGAAGCTGGCTGATGGCCCGTTCGCCGGCTATCCAAGGGTTCTGGAACTGGCCTGGGCCTTTGTCGCACACACCGACAGCCTGTTCGACAGGGACAAGCTGAAACGGTTTCTGACGGCCTATCAGCAGGTTCAGCCGCTGACCATCGGCGAATTGTGGGCAGTGGCGATCACATTGCGGTTTGTCCTCGTCGAGAATCTGCGGCGGCTGGCCGACCAGATCACCGCCGGCGACGCGGCGCGGGCCGAAGCGTCGGCGCTGAGCGCGAGGCTCCTTGATCCGGGGGCCGAAGAGGCTGCTTTCAGCGCGAACATTGCAGCGCGATCAGCGGCTCCCCTGCCCGAGCGTTTCGCCGCGCATCTTGCCAAGCAGTTGCGAAACAGGGACCCCTCGACAACGCCGGCGCTGGCATGGCTGGAGGAAAAGCTGGCCCAGCAAGGGTCGTCGATCGAGGAAGTCGTCCAGCATTCCCAGCAAAGACAGGGCGCATCGAATGTCACCATACGCAATATAGTCACAAGCATAAGGCTGATTTCCGACATCGACTGGACGGAGATGTTCGAAAGCGTCAGCCTGGTTGACGCGCGGATGCGGGCCGCGAGCCATTTCGCAGACATGGACTTCCCGACCCGCGATCTCTACCGAAAGGCGATCGAGCAGCTTTCGCGCGGATCGTCGCTCACCGAGCTGGACGTCACCGGGAAAGCACTCGATGCGGCTCGGCTATCGTCTTCGGATCAAAGCGACGCGATCGAGGCGGCGCGCTCCGCCGACCCGGGCTATCACCTGATTTCCGAAGGCCGGCCCGCGCTCGAACGCGCGATCGGGTTTCGCCCTCCCGTTCGCCTGTGGCTCGG
>NZ_DEPM01000222.1:0-12242 GCF_002358775.1 Martelella sp. UBA3392 | reverse complement strand
CCCGTTCGCCTGTGGCTCGGCCGCCTCAATATCCGGCTCGGAATTGGCGGCTATGTTGGAGCCAGCCTGATCGTCACGGCGCTGCTGATGGCCTTGTCGCTGATGCTATTGTCGCGGACGGGCCTTGAGACCGGTTGGCTGGTGATGTTCGCCGCCCTCGCATTTCTGCCTGCCACCGAGGTGGCGACGGCCATCGTCAACCGGGCGATGAGCTGGTGTTTCGGCGCGACCATACTGCCCGGCCTCTCCCTCAGGCAGGGCGTGCCGCCGACGCTGCGCACGCTCGTCGCCATACCCACGCTCCTGACCAGCGAAACGGATATTCTGGAACAGGTCGAACGCCTTGAAGTCCATCATCTCTCCGGCGCCGGCGGCGATCTCGTCTTTGCGCTTGTGACGGACGGAATCGATGCCGATGATGAAGTCGTCGAAGCGGATGAACGACTGCTGGCCGTGGCCGCCGATGCGATCGCCCGCCTGAACCAACACCATGAACCGGTCAATGGCGGCGACCGTTTCCTGCTCCTGCACCGCCGCCGCCTGTTCAATGCCGAAGAAGGCAGGTGGATGGGCTGGGAACGCAAGCGCGGCAAGCTTCATGAACTCAACCGCCTGCTGCGCGGAGCCGACGACACGAGTTTCGCGCCGGTTGCGGGCTCTCCGCCCAAAGTGCCGGCCGATGTACGCTACGTCATCACGCTCGATGCCGACACGCGCCTGCCGCGCGATGCAGCGCACCGCCTGATCGGCAAGATGGCGCATCCGCTCAACCGCCCGCGCTTCAGCGAAGCGGAACGGCGGATCGTCGACGGATACGGAATTCTCCAGCCGCGCGTGACGCCGTCGCTGCCGGTTGGCCGCGAAGGCTCCCTGTATCAGCGCGTCTTCTCCGCGCCGGGCGGCATCGACCCTTACGCGGCGGCGGCCTCGAATGTCTATCAGGATCTTTTCGGCGTGGGCGCTTATACCGGCAAGGGCATCTATGATATCGACGCGTTCGAAAGCGCGCTGTCCGGTCGCGTACCCGACAATACGATGCTGAGCCACGACCTATTCGAGGGCGCATTCGCGCGCGCCGGACTGGCGTCCGATGTCGAGGTCATCGAGGAATTTCCCGCCCGCTATGACGTCGACGCAAGGCGCCAGCACCGCTGGACGCGCGGCGACTGGCAGCTTCTGCCATGGCTGACCGGACAGGAGCGGAATAACGGCTCGGCTCCCGCTGTCGGCCGCGGCATGATGATCGACAATCTGAAACGCTCGCTGGCAGCGCCGCTGACGATGCTGGGCTTCGGTCTCGCCTGGCTGATGCCGATGCCCGCTGCGCTGACGGCGACCGCGCTGCTCGTCGCCGCCATGGCGATCCCCGCCTTTCTCCCCATTCTCTTCGCCCTCACACCACGAAGCGGCGACATTCATATGCGCAGCCATGTTGCCGCGCTTGGCGCGGATCTGCGCCTTGCTGCCCTGCGAACATGCCTTGATCTCGCTTTCCTTCCGGATCGGGCATGGCGGATGACGGATGCCATCGCAAGAACGCTGACGCGGCTCTACCGGACCCGTCGCCACCTTCTCGAATGGACCACATCCGCCCAGTCACAGGGGAGCCCGCGTCTGGATGCCGCCGGCTTCTATCGCCGCATGGCGCCGGGCACCCTGATCGGCCTCGCCATCGCCGTATCGGCATGCCTGCTGACCGCGTCGTCCGTCCCCCTCGTTCTCCCGTTCGCGCTTCTGTGGCTCCTGGCGCCCGCGATTGCCCTCTGGATCAGCCGGCCACCTGCCAGGGGCGCTGGCCCCGCCATCTCTGATCGGGACGCGCACCAACTGCGGCTGATCGCCCGCCGGACATGGCGCTTCTTCGAGACCTTCGTGACGCCCGAAAGCAATATGCTGCCGCCCGATAATTTTCAGGAGGATCCGAAACCCGTCATCGCCCGGCGGACATCTCCGACCAATATCGGGCTCTATCTCCTCTCCGCCGTCGCGGCCCGCGATTTCGGCTGGGCCGGCAAGGCCGAGACCGTCGAAAGGCTCGAGGCCACGCTGAAGACGATGACGGCACTCCCGAAACACCGAGGTCATCTTTTCAACTGGTATGCGACAGACGACATGCGCGTTCTCGATCCCGCCTATGTCTCCTCTGTCGACAGCGGCAACCTCGCCGGGCACCTGATCGCCCTCGCCAATGCCTGCGAGATGTGGGCAGAGGCGGATGACGTGCCGGATATCCGGACAGGGTTGAAAGACAATCTGGCGCTCGCCCGGCAGGCGTTTGACGCAATTACCGGAAGCGGCCAGCAGGGTGACGGGCACCTCACGCCTGTGCTTGACGACATCGAGGCCCGGCTGAACGGTTCGCAGTCCTTTGAAACGGTCGCGCCCATGCTGATGCGGCTCGCCGACAAGGCCGCCGCCATTGCGCGGGAGATGGTCCCGAAGAACCGCGAGGCTGCATGTTCCGATCTCATCTTCTGGCTCGACGCTTTGAAGAAACGGATTGCCGAGGAAACGCGCGACCGCCTGGGCGATAACGGCCTGGAGCTTCGCCTGACGGCGATTGCCTCCCAAGCCCGGGCAATGGCGCTGGCAATGGATTTCGCTTTCCTTCTCGATCCCGAGCGCAAGCTCCTGTCGATCGGCTACTCGCTCGCCGACAACAGTCTCGATGTGAACTGCTACGACCTGCTGGCCTCCGAAGCACGGCTGGCAAGTCTGTTTGCCATCGCCAAGGGCGATGTCGAAACCCGGCACTGGTTCCTGCTCGGTCGCCCGGCAACGCCGCTTTCCGGCACTTCGGCGCTGGTCTCGTGGTCGGGTTCGATGTTCGAATATCTGATGCCGCCCCTGATCATGCGCGCGCCGGAGGGCAGCCTGCTCGCGCAGACGAACCGGCTGGTGGTCAGCCGCCAGCAAGCCTATGCGGAAACGCTCGGCACACCATGGGGCATTTCCGAATCCGCCTACAATGCCCGTGACACGGAATTGACCTACCAGTATTCGAACTTCGGCGTTCCCGGTCTCGGTCTGAAGCGCGGCCTTTCCGAAAATGCCGTCATCGCGCCCTATGCGACCGGTCTCGCCACAATGATCGATCCCGCCGGCGCCTGTGCCAACTACACCCGGCTCGCCGCACTTGGCGCGCTTGGCTCCTATGGTTTCTACGAGGCGCTGGACTTCACCCGCACCCGACTTCCCGAAAAGGACGAGGTCGCGATCGTGCGAACGAGCATGGCCCACCATCAGGGCATGACGATTGTCGCGATCGTCAACACGCTCCGTGACGGGATCATGCGTGAACGTTTCCACCGCGAACCGATGATCCGGGCCTGCGAACTGCTGCTGCAGGAGCGGATTCCGCGCATTGTGGCGAATGATCATAAAAGGGTCGGTGAAGCACCGCTCTCACCCGTCAGATCCTCGCTTGGTCCCGATACGTCGCGCCGGATTGCCGAGTCTGCCGCCGGCCCCCCGGTGACGCACCTGCTTTCGAACGGCCGCTATGCGGTGATGCTGACGGCCAACGGGGCTGGCTACAGCCGCTGGCGGGGCCTTGCCATCACCCGCTGGCACGAGGACGCCACGCGCGATGGCGACGGATCGCCCATTTTCATACGCGATGTTCACACTGGCGCCGTCTGGTCCGCCGGCGCCCGGCCTCTGGGCCGCGACAGCGAAAATGGCGATGTCGTCTTCGATGAGGATCGTGCGCGTTTCCTGTCTATTCAGGGTGGGCTGACCACGACAATGGATGTCATGGTTTCCGGCGAGGACGATTGCGAGGTCCGTCGCGTTTCCATCTCCAACCGCAGCAGGCGCGCGCGCGAGATCGAAATCACCTCCTATGCCGAGCTGGTTCTCGCCCCGGTTTCCGCGGACACCGCCCATCCGGCATTTTCCAAGATGTTCGTCCAGACCGAATATTCCGCCGAATACGGCGCGCTGATCGCGACCCGTCGCCCGCGCACGCCGGACGAATCCCGCATCTGGGCCGCCCATTTCGCCGTGGTTGAAGGCAAGATCGCGGCCGACCCGCAATTCGAGACCGACAGGGCCCGGTTTATCGGGCGCGGGCGCACGGCCGCCACCGCTGCCGCCATGGACACCGACACGCCGCTTTCAAACACGGTCGGCACAGTGCTTGATCCGGTTTTCGCTATCCGCCAGCGCGTGACGATCGCCCCCGGCAAGGTTGCCCGCGTCGCCTTCTGGACGGTCGTCGCATCGACCCGGGCCGACCTCGTCGACCTGATCGACAGGCATCTCGACCGCAGCGCCTTCGAACGCGCCCGGACACTGGCATGGACACAGGCGCAGGTTCAGCTTCGCCATCTTGACGTCAAATCCGGCGAGGCGGCTGATTTTCAGCGGCTGGCCGCGCCGATCATCTATGCCGACCCGCGTTACCGCGCATCCGGAGCCGAAATCGAGCACGGCGCCGGGCCGCAATCCGGCTTGTGGCATCTGGGCATTTCCGGTGATTTTCCCATCGTGCTGCTCAGCATTGACGACCCGCAGGACATGGCGCAGGTCCATCAATTGCTGCGGGCGCATGAATACTGGCGGATGAAGAGCCTTGCCGTCGATCTGGTCATCATCAACGCACGTGCCTCCTCCTACACCCAGGACCTGCAGATCGCCATCGAGGCGGCGCATCGCAGCAGCCAGTCGCGGCCACGCCCCGGGATCGAACTGGCGCATGGTTCCGTCTTCGTGCTTCGTGCGGACCTGATGAGCGCGGAGGCGCACGCGCAGCTTCATTCGGTCGCCCGCGTGAAACTGAATGCCCGGCGCGGCCCGATCGCCGAGCAATATCCGGATCTGACGGCGCTGCCTCCGTCGCAGGCGTTGCCGTCAGCACCGAAGCAGGCGCCAATGGCGAATGCAGCGCCCCATCCACGTCCCGCCCTCGAATTCTTCAACGGCCTTGGCGGTTTCGACAAGGATGGCCGGGAATATGTGACGGTTCTCGAAGCGGGCGCCGTCACGCCCGCCCCCTGGATCAACGTGATCGCCAATTCCGGCTTCGGCTTTCAGGTCTCGGCGGAAGGAAACGGCTACACATGGGCGGAAAACAGCCGTGAAAATCAGCTGACGCCATGGTCGAACGACCCCGTCACCGACCCCGCCGGCGAAACGCTCTATATACGCGACGAGGACACGGGCGAACTTTTCAGCGCGACCGCGCAACCGATCCGGCGCAAAGGCGCCTATATCGCCCGCCACGGCTTCGGCTACAGCCGGTTCGAACACGAGGAAAACGGGATTGCGACCGAACTCCTGCAATATGTACCGCTGGCCGATCCGATCAAGATTTCGCGCCTGACGCTCAGCAACATGACCAAACGGCCACGCCGGCTGACGGTGACGAGCTACGCCGAACTTGTGCTCGGCGGCGCGCGCAGCGCCACCGCGGCGTTCCTGATCACCGGGATCGACCCTGAAACCGGCGCGCTGTTCGCACGCAACCCATGGAGCGCGGGCTTCCCCGGTCGTGTGGCTTTTGTCGATCTCGGCGGTGAACAGACATCATGGACGGCTGATCGCAGCGAATTCCTCGGACGTCGCGGCAACGCAGCCGCGCCGCAGGCGCTCTTTCTCGACACGCCGCTTTCAGGTGCCGCCGGTGCTGGTCTCGATCCCTGCGCCGCCCTGCAGCGGACGATTGTCTTAAGTCCCGGCGAAACGATGGAAATCGTTTCGTTCCTTGGCGAGAGCGGCTCCGCGGACGAGGCCCGCGATCTCCTGAAGCGTTATCGCGAAGCCGATCTTGACGCAGTCCTGAAGGAGGTCACCGACCACTGGAGCGACCTTTTGCAGACCGTCCAGGTCAGAACGCCGGACCGGGCGATGGATATCATGCTGAACGGCTGGCTTCTCTACCAGACGGTCGCCTGCCGTATCCGGGCGCGCTCCGCCTTCTATCAGGCGAGCGGCGCCTATGGCTTCCGCGACCAGCTTCAGGATGGCATGGCATTGACCCTTGCCCGGCCCGAAGAGACCAGGCACCATATTCTGCGCGCCGCCTCGCGACAGTTCGCCGAGGGGGACGTTCAGCATTGGTGGTTGCCGCAGTCCGGCCAGGGGGTCAGAACCCGCATATCCGATGACCGGGTCTGGCTCGCATTCGCGGCCGCGACCTATGTCAAGACAAGCGGTGACGAGGCGATTCTGGACGTTGCCGTGCCCTTCCTCGAAGGCCCGCCGCTTGAACCCGGACAGCACGATGCCTTCTTCCATCCGACGATCGCTGCCGAAACGGCCACGCTTTTCGAACATATGGCGCGCGGCCTCGATCAATGCATCGCCTTGACCGGAGAACACGGCCTGCCGCTGATGGGCACGGGCGACTGGAATGACGGCATGAACCGGGTCGGCGAAGACGGCAGGGGCGAGAGCGTCTGGCTCGGCTGGCTGCTGCTGGCCGCCATCGATCTCTGCGCTCCGCTCGCCGAACACCGCGATCCGCAACGCGGCCATCGCTGGCGCGCCCATGCGGAAACGCTGCGCGAGGCCATCGAAACCCATGCCTGGGATGGCGAATGGTATGCCCGTGCAACCTTCGATGACGGCACATGGCTCGGCGCCAGCGACAATCACGAGTGCCGGATCGATTCCATCGCGCAGTCCTGGTCCGTCCTGTCCGGCGCCGGCGATCCGGCACGTGCCGCCACCGCCATGGCTTCGCTCGAAAAACATCTCATCCGCCGTGACGACGGGCTGGCGCTGCTGTTCACCCCGCCCTTCGACGATGGGCCACGCGATCCCGGCTATATCAAGGGCTATCCGCCGGGCCTGCGCGAAAATGGTGGCCAGTACAGTCACGCGGCCATGTGGGCGATCATGGCCTTCGCCAAATCCGGCGCGGGCGACAAGGCGCACGACCTGTTCACGCTGCTCAATCCCATAAACCATGCGCAGACACCTGCCGAAGCCGACCGCTACAAGGTCGAGCCCTACGTCGTCGCCGCCGACGTCTATTCCGTCGCCCCGCATGTCGGCCGGGGCGGCTGGACGTGGTACACCGGCTCTGGCGGCTGGATGTACCGCGCGGGCATCGAGGGTATTCTCGGTATCCGGCGCGAGGGCGGTTTCCTGATCATCGATCCTTCGATTCCGGCTGAATGGCCGGATTTCGAGGCCGTCGTGACAGTCGATAAAACCCGGCTCAGCATCCGCGTGGACAATGCAGGGCAACCCGGCCCGGGCGCCTGGAATGCCGTTCTGGACGGCAATAATGTTGCCGCATCAGCGGGCCCCGTGCGGGCTCCCATCGACGGAGCGGACCATGTCCTGCTTCTTGGATAAGCGGCAATTCATATGCGCGGCACGCAGGAACCTTGGAACTATTGCCGTGTTATTTTGCTGTGCCGGTGTCCAGCTCGTTGCAGCGTAACCGCATAACTCGCGCTTCGAGAGCGGCGCGGCTTTTCAGGGAACGCAGAACAAACGTGTCCCAGGATGTTTTCTAATCGCAGATGTCAGGTAGATCCCAATGGGCGTCGCGGGTCAGGCTCACGGTTCTTGTCATTCGGCGCGGTACCGGGACCCCACACGTTTTAATTATTTCAACGACTTATCGTGCCGGTCGGCGTCGCACCCCTATGCCAATTTGCACATCGAGATTCACGATCCGTTAAGTTGACGATGCCGCGAGAACGGTATCGTCAGCGCCTCGCGACGCCAGCTTGCGGAAATTGAGGAAGCGCTTGCTGCCGATATTGACGGTGTTCCAGGCGCGATCGCTGTTTGAGTCTCCGATCGGGACCGGTCCGCCTACGCGTGTGACCGTCCCTTTCCATGTGGTTGCGATCAGCGTTGCGGACCGGTCGTATCGAGCTTCTCGGCAAGCCAGACCTTGATGAGCGATTGATACGGAACATCACGCTTGGCAGCCGCAACCTTGATTCGCTCCAGAAGGGTATTGGGCAGTCGCAACGAAATTGATGTCGAAGAAGCCTTCAGATTTGGAAGCCGCACCTTTTCGGCATTGCTCCAATCGATATGCTCGCTGGAGTCATGGCTTTCCCAGAAAGCCCGTTCCTCAGCCTCGTTCGCGAACTTCGGGATCTTGTCAGATGCCTTCTTCATAATAACTCCGCTCCTTGCGGCTCATATCGCGGGCTGAAATCACCCGCAGTTTCTTCCCATCCTCCCGAAGCGTGAAGGTGATGTGCAGCAGCCTCCCGTCATCGGTACGCCCGAGGGCATGGACGCGCCGCTCGGAACTGCTGTGCTTCACATCGGGAGCCGTCAGCAGGGGTTCGTTGAAGAACACCTGCTCGGCTTCCATCTGGCTGACGGCGTGCTTATCAGCGCTCTTGCGCGCGTTGCCGTCGTCCCAGTCGAAGCCAATGATTTTGTCCCATGCAACCATTTCTGTATATTGTCAGCATATACAGAAATTGCAAGTGCGGGTCAGGAAATAGGGGAGAAGAGCAGGAAAAAACTGCACGCTATTCGCAGCTTCGGAACAAAGTTTTGTGACCAAAACGACGCATTGAAAATCATGAAGACTCGCTAAGCTAGAAAGGCATGGGTTGCTTCGATGTCATTGGCCAGGTGTGGCAGTATTGTCGCAATATCAGGATCGCTGAGAGGCCGTTCTATCAGGACTCAAAGTCGATAAAATCGACGATCCTGCCATCACGGAGCGTGAAGATGGCAATGAACTTGCCTTCGGCTTTCGTTCCGTCTCGAAACTGGATGTCATCCACCCGTTCGTGGCTGACTACCGGTCCGCGCGCCCACGTCGTGCCGGGCGTAACGGTCATGTCAACGCTGGTCGCGCGGTCCATCATGACTGCAAAGTCTGGCTGGCTGAAATCTGGTGTCCTCCCGATCTTCCCGAAAGTGAACCTGAAATCATCCGCGAGATAGGCTATGGCCTTGGCGTTGTCTTTCGCATTCCACGCGGCGATGAAGGCATCGATCGTCGCGATGTTGGCCGTTTCTTCGGCGGTCAGCGATATCATGTTGTTTCCGTTTCAAATCTATCATGGGAGATGGCTGCCGATCCAGGAAATAGAAGGAGAGTCTCCCGGAGAGTTGTCATGCCGCATCAGTTGCAAACAGCTCAAGCCTGCTGAACGTGCCGCCAATTTCCATTTGCCGACCTGCGGTCGCGAGCGGACCGATCGCTACGGATTGAAAGCCGATCTGCTCGATCAGACCTGACACAGCCGAGACGGCGTCCGGGTCGTCGCCAGCGACGAACAGGACACGTCTGAAACCTGTCGGCACCGGTGCGAACATCGTTTCAAAAGGAAGCGTATTGAACGCTTTGACGACGCGAGCGGAGGGCGCCAACCGTGCAACGATCTCGCTTCCGGAATCGCCTTCAAGGTTATCGATCTGAATATCGGGGATGATGCTCAGGATGATGTTCGTGGCATCGACGACGATACGCCCGCCCCAATCGATATCCTTGCGCAGAACGTCTCGGACGTTCCGCCAAGGCACGGCCAGAAGGATCATCTCGGCCTGATCGAGAAGGTCATCGACCGTGACCGGTTCGAGAGGCTGATCAAGCCCTCTCACAGTTTCAGCGAGGCTTTCCGTCTCGCGGCCATTCGTGATCAGGATTTGGTGGCCCGCCGCCGCAAGGTGCGTTCCAAGGGTGGTGCCGACCGTTCCTGCTCCTAAGATTCCAATTTTCATGATGCTTCTCCTGTAGTGCTATACTCACCGTCAGCCGATCGGGTGGATTTTGCGCCGGCAGGCGAGTTCATCCCTTCTGCAGGCCCGGTCCTTTCGACCGGCCGGCATGCAACGCCTGATGCTATGGCCTGAAGAAGATGAAGCCGTCGCGGTTCGGTGCCTCCACGGCCGCAATTGCCTCCTGAACCTCGGCCAGACCGAAAACACCTCCGGTTTTGAAAAGGGACGGCATTTCGGAGGCGAGGTCGAATGCCGATCGAATGTCCTCGGCCTGATCCTCGCGAGAGAGTTCGGAGAACCATCTCGTGAACACCACTCCGCGGATGATGAACTGACGGCCGACAATTTCCGGCGCACCGATACCGAGACTGGTGCCGCCAAGAGCGCCGTAGATGACGATGGCCGCTTCATCAGACAACAGCGATGCGTACTCCCGGACCAGTGAACCGGAAACGCAATCGAGAACGCCAACGATCTTCTTTCCGCAGGCCAGGGACGTGACCTGCGCCTGCCAGTCCACGTCCTCGCTCGCGGCGATTTGTGCACCGTTCAGCTCTGCCATGCCACGCGTCGCGCTCGCCTTGCTGCGTGAGAGACCGATTGGCGCGAGGCCTTCCTTGGCCAGCAGATGCAGCAGCAGACGCGCAACGACCGAGCCGGCTCCGGTGACGAGCACCACACCATCGCGCAGCACCTCCTCGCTAGCCGACTTGCGCAAACCGCGCAGGATCATGCGCGCGGTGACATAATTGATCATGAGCTGCGCTGCGATTTCATCGCTGAGGTTCCGCGGGACAGGGATAGCCGCCACAGCTGGGATCACGACGCTCTTCGCCCAGGATCCGGCGGCCGGAAACCCGATAACCCGATCGCCGATCTGGAGATTGCCCTGACTTTCGGCCTCCGAGCCAAGGGCGCGAACGATGCCGACAGCCTCAGAACCGCGCCGAACATAGCCGACATCCTCTAGGATGTCTGGTTGCGTTCGGATCATCTGCAGATCTCCATGATGGACAGGTGCAAGCGTGACGTCGACCAGGGCTTCCCCTGGGCCGAGCTCGTTGTAGTCTTCGATATCCATGGGCTTCAGCACATCAGCCGGTTCCCCCAGGGCGTTCTGAACGACAGCCTTCATGGTCACTCCTTGTTCGCTTGCAATGTGCAATCCCATGCCTTTAATAATGTCACATGACATCAAAAATAATGATGATGCATGACATCATTGTCAAGTCTCATGGGAGTACGTGATGCGAGTGACCAAGGAAGTGGCGGCAGAGAACAGGAGGAAGATCCTCGAGACTGCGACGCAACTCTTCAAAGTGCATGGCTTCGACAACGTCTCCGTCGCGGACCTAACCAAGGCCGCCGGATTCACGCATGGCGGCTTCTACAATCACTTCGGATCAAAAGCCGATCTTGCAGCTGAAACGGTCCGGTACGCGTTCGACAAGGCCTTGAGCGAAATCTCCAGAGACGATGCTGCGGGTGACACGAAGCCCATGGCAGATCGGCTGGCAAACTACCTTTCGGCCGAACACCGCGACGATCCCGGGGGAGGTTGCCCGACTGGCAGTCTACCCGTTGACGTGGGGCGCTCTGTTGCTGGAGCACAGCAGGCCTACGCAGATGGGCTTGAGCGTTACATAGAGCTGATCGAGGGTGTGTTCCCCGCGAGCGAGAGCCATAGCCGCGAGGCGGCGATTGCCACCCTGACGACGCTCGTCGGCGCGATCATCCTGTCGCGCGCTGTACGGGAAGGCAACCCTGAGCTGTCGGATGAAATCCTGCGAGCCGCCTCTTTTCGTACCGAGCCTCGCTGAGGCAGGATCTAGGAGGTTCCCGAAGACGGAGTTGATCGGGAATATTCCTGAAGTCCTGCCCCGGTTTTCTGCCGCAGAGAAGCGGCGTGCGGCATGGGCGCGCAATTCGAGGAATTCGTCCATCGGA
The DNA here is from genome assembly GCF_002358775.1 of Martelella sp. UBA3392. Taxonomy (NCBI): domain Bacteria; kingdom Pseudomonadati; phylum Pseudomonadota; class Alphaproteobacteria; order Hyphomicrobiales; family Aurantimonadaceae; genus Martelella; species Martelella sp. UBA3392. The sequence goes on along the minus strand of NZ_DEPM01000222.1, from coordinate 635 downwards.
AGAGCGATGATGTAGAATGCCGTCGCATCAGGCAAGGATTCGGACAGCCAGAACTGGTGTTCGACGCCATCCGTCCGTCAAATACCGTGCCAGGCGTCGGCGGCGCGACGCAGTTCGAGGCCGTCGAGATGGGCGAGAACGATGGCCGGCTGGCCGGTAGCCTCGTCCGGTCCGGCCGGCACCAGTTTGACGGCCTGCGGCTGAAACCGGGGGGACCAGAACAGTGGATCGTGCGGGAAACCGCAATCCCCACCGTCGTACGAAGTTTTTGAGCTCACTCCCGTCCGAACGCCCGGTCCGGATCAGACGCTGAAAATCTCTTTGAGACTCGTCATTGCGACGAAGATACTCCCAGGCGAGACCGGAAGCACGAAGGTCTTTGCATGCCCGTGAGCCGCTGGCGTCTACCAATTAGTTCTAGCCATGGCGTGTCCTCCTCGCGGACGTGCGACACCACGCCCGATCCATGCGTTTCCACTGCGGATCAGTCAGCCAATAGAGAGAATAGCGCGATATGTTGTTCGGGAAACCCGAACACTTGTCGCTGCTCAGGTACATGGTTCTGCCATGGTTTTCGCGAGCCGGGCACAGCCCGGCGAGCGTCGGCCATGTGTTCGGGCATGGCCACAACGCCG
>NZ_DEPM01000130.1:0-9024 GCF_002358775.1 Martelella sp. UBA3392 | reverse complement strand
ATCTCTCCCCTCCGGGGCGAGAAGTTTTGGGGGCTGTGCGGCGAGGTGTCGTCGTGCTCGGGCCGCGCTTTTGATCTCACCGCGCCTGCGTCAGCAAGATCTTCACCGCAAACAGCGAAAACACGCCGGCGAACAGGTAGTCGATGGCGCGCAGCACCCGTTTGTGCGCCATCAGCCAGCCGGAGAGCCGGTGGGCGGCGATGACGATGGCGATCGTCGGCAGGATGGCGACGGTGATGAAGGTGAAGCCGAGGAAGAGCAGCTTGCCGGTCACGTTCGGATCGCTCGGCGTCACGAATTGCGGCAGGAAGGTCATGAAGAAGATGATGACCTTGGGGTTCAGAAGATTGACCCAGAAGCCGTTCGCCATCGCCGCCTTCAGCGAGCCGCGCCTGCGCTCCGGCCGCGCCTCAGCCTCCAGCACGAAATTATTGCCCTTGCGGATCGCCATCACCGCGATCCAGAGCAGATAGGCCGCACCCCCACTCTTCAGGATGAAGAAGGCGGTGGGCGAGGCGATGATCAGGGCGGAGACGCCGAAGGCGACCAGGATCGTGTGGACGCAGATGCCGAGATTGGTGCCGACAAGCACCATCAGCCCGGCGGCTCGACCCTCCCTCAGCGCCTTGCTGATCGACAGCGTCATGTCGGGGCCGGGGGTAAGCGCCAGAAGCAGCGTTGCGGCGGAAAAGGCGAGGAGAACGGGAAGCGACGGGATGAAATCCATGGGACACCTGCATGAGGGTGGCGGACCCTCATTGTGATTGCCGACGAGGTTAACAATCTGTAATGAGGGCGGTGAGGCTTTGCAAGATTCCACACTTTGCGGCAGGGCCGAAAACAGGGAAGGGATTGTTCTTGCGCGTTCTCGATGAAGCCTTTTTTCCGGAATTGCCGAATTACTATCGCGGCAAGGTCAGGGAAAACTACGATCTGCCGGATGGCCGGCGGATCATCATCACCACCGACCGCATCAGCGCGTTCGACCGGGTGCTGGCTTCGATACCGCACAAGGGCGCGATCCTGACCCAGATCGCCCGGTTCTGGTTCGAGGAAACCGCCGATATCGCCGCCAACCACGTGGTCGCCTATCCCGATCCGAATGTCGTGGTCGGCAAAAGGCTTGATATCCTGCCGGTCGAGATCATCGTGCGCGGCTATCTCGCCGGCACCACCGACACCTCGATCCTGACCCGCTACAAGCGCGGCGAACGGACGATCTACGGCATCACCTTTCCCGATGGCATGCGCGACAATGAAGCGCTGCCCGCGCCGATCATCACGCCCACCAGCAAGGCCTTCGACGGCGGTCATGACGAGCCGCTGACGGCGGCCGAGATCGTCGAAAAGGGACTGCTGACTGAGGCCGAGTGGGACGAGGTCTCGTCGACGGCGCTGAAGCTTTTTGCGCGCGGACAGGAAATCGCGGCGAAACGGGGGCTGATCCTCGCCGACACCAAATACGAATTCGGCAAGGATGCCGACGGCAATATCCTGCTTGCCGATGAAATCCATACGCCTGATTCGAGCCGCTACTGGATGGCGGAAAGCTATGGGCGGCGGTTTTCGGCGGGCGAACGGCCGGAAAGTTTCGACAAGGACTTCATCCGCTCCTGGGTGGTGGCGCGCTGCGACCCCTACAAGGACCCGATTCCGGAGATTCCCGAAGATGTCGTGCTGGCGGCGTCGGACGTCTATGCCCGGGCGTTCGAGATGATCACCGGCAAGCCGTTTGTCGCCGATGAAAGCGGCGACAGCGTGAAGGCGCGGATCCGCGCCAATCTGCAGGCCTATTATCCCGATGGGGACTGGGGCTGATGCGAAGGCCACGGCGAAGCGGCGCGGAAACACGGGAAGCGATCCTTGCGACCGCCGAACGTCTGTTCCGCGCGCGCGGTTTTGCCGCCGTGTCGATCGCCGATATCGCCGCCGAACTCGATATGTCGCCGGCCAATGTATTCAAGCACTTCAAGAGCAAGCTGACGCTTGGCCGGGCAATTGCCTATCGCCATGGTCGCAGGCTTGCCGAGCGCTGCAGCATCGAGGATTCATCGGGAACGCCCGACGAGAAGCTGAAGCTTTTCCTCTCACGGCTCGCGCGCGAACATGTCTGCGACAAGCTGGAGAATCAGTATCTTTTCGAAATGATCCCGCTGGTGCTCGAGGATCCCGCCAAGGGCGGCAGAATCTATCGCCGGCTCGTCGAGGACAAGCTCTGCGCCCTGATCGCCGAAGCCATGGAGGACGGAATATATCGCCCGGGCGATCCGGCGCGCGATGCCGGGGTGATCGTCGACATGCTGGCAAGCGTGCTCCACCCGAAGATGTTGCATTGCGTTGATCCCGAAGCGCTTTCGGACAAGACGGCGCTGATCATCGATCTGATCGACAGCGGACTGAAATACCGAGTTGCAAAGTGATGATTTCTGATATACGTCACTTTGACCGTTATGAGGCAGCCAACCTCATTCCGATCACATGTGTGGCAGATATGTTGTTTCCTGCCACGTTTAGACTGTGTTAAGAAAACGACCATTGTTCATTTTCTATTCTGGATAGGTGCCCATGCTGTCGCGCAAGCTTCCGATCGCTGCCTTTACCGTTCTCGCATTCGCGCTCGGCGCTTGCAGTGATGATGGCAAGAACCAACAGGCCGGTCAGCAGCCGCCGCCGCCGAAGGTTGGCGTTATCACGATGTCGGAGCAGACGGTGCCGTTGACCACGACACTGCCGGCGCGGGCGGTTGCCTATCAATATGCCGAGATTCGCCCGCAGGTGACCGGCATCATCACCAACAAGGCCTTCAAGGACGGCGCCCTGGTGGAAGCCGGCGATCTGCTCTACGAGATCGAGCAGGACACTTACGAGGCTTCTCTCGCGTCCGCGCAGGCCAATCTCGACAAGGCCAATGCAGCCGTTCCGGGCGCCAAGGAAAACTACGAGCGCTATCAGCGGATCGTGAACACCGGCGCCACCGAGATCCAGGTGACCGATGCCAAGACCCGTTACGACACCGCGCTTGCGGATGTCAGCGCGGCCAAGGCGGCTGTAAAATCGGCGCAGATCAACCTCGATCACACAAAGATTACCGCGCCGTTCGGTGGCGTTCTCGGCGTGTCCAACGTTTCGGTCGGCAACCTCGCCTCGCCGTCGTCCTCGACCCCGCTGGTTGATCTCAACCAGCTCGATCCGATCTATGTCGACATGTACGAATCAGCCGGGCAGGTGCTTTCGGCCACCGGCAAATATTCCGATTTCAAATCGGAGAGCGACCTTTCCAAGGTCAAGGTCAATGTCCAGCTTGATGACGGCAGCACCTATGACGTGACCGGCAATCTGGACGTTTCGGCGCGCACGGTCGACCAGTCGACCGGCACGGTGAACCTGCGCGCCATCTTCGACAATCCGGATCATGTCCTGCTGCCCGGCATGTTCGTGCGTGCCACGCTGACGGTTGCCGAGGAACAGGGCTATCTCATCCCGCAGCTCGCCGCCCAGATCGAGGCCGGCGGCAAGGTTTCGGCGATGTTCGTGACCTCCGATAACAAGGTCGAGACGCGGGTCTTCGACGAGGTGATGGTCTCCAACAATTCCTGGCTGGTGCAGAAGAACGTCTCGGACGGCGACCGTCTGATCGTCGACGGCTTCCAGTCGCTCGTGGGCGGGGTGACCGATGTCACGCCGGTGCCGGCGAAAATCAATGATAAGGGCGTCGTTGTCGATGACACGTCGGGTTCTTCCGGCGGCTCTTCGAGCGGTGGTTCATCAAGCGCTGCAGGATCAACAGGCGGAAATGGCTGAGCGCAAGGCTTGTGCAGGCACCGGAACCAAGCGCTCGAGGTATGATTAATGGCTAATTTCTTTATCAACAGACCCGTTTTCGCCTGGGTGATCGCCATTGTGATCATGCTGATCGGCGGGCTTGGCATTTCCCAGCTACCCATTTCGCAATATCCGCAGATCGCGCCGACCACGATTTCGCTCTCCGCCAGCTATCCGGGCGCGAGCGCGAGAACGGTCGAAACCACGGTGACCAACGTCATCGAAGACGGCCTGACCGGCTTCGATGACATGCTCTACCTCACCTCGACGTCATCGCCCGGCCTGTCGCAGATTTCGGTGATCTTCGGGCCCGGCATCGATCCGGAAATCGCGCAGGTCGAGGTGCAGAACAAGCTGCAGCTCGTGCAGCCCCAGCTTCCCGACGTGGTGCGCAATCTCGGCATCACCGTCAGCCGTTCGTCCTCCAGCTTCCTGATGGTTGTCGCGCTGACCGACAGCAGCGGCCAGTATTCCGCCGCCGACCTCGGCAACATCATCGACAGCTCGATCAATGACAGCATCGCGCGCCTTGAAGGCGTCGGCAGCGTTCAGGGGTTCTATACGCCCTATGCCATGCGCGTCTGGCTCGATCCCTACAAGCTCAACCAGTACAATCTGACGGTTGCCGATGTTTCCAACGCCATCCAGGCGCAGAACCAGCAGGTTGCCGTCGGCGATATCGGCGGCAATCCCTCCGTCGAGGGCCAACAGCTCAGTATTACCGCGGTTTCGGCCACCCAGCTCGAAAACGTGACGGAGTTCGAGAACATCATCCTGAAGTCGACCGAGAACGGCGCGACCGTCACGCTTTCGGATGTCGGCAGGGTCGAGCTTGGCCAGCAATACTACCAGTTCTACACCTATTATAACGGCCTGCCCGCGGCGGGCTTCGCGATCGAGCTTGCCAATGGCGCCAATGCGATCGACACCTCGAAAGCGGTGACCGATTTCATGGACTCCATCAAGCCGTCGCTGCCGCAGGGCGTCGATGTGATCTACCCCTACGACACCACGCCCTTCGTCGAACTGTCGATCGAGCAGGTGGTGCACACCCTGTTCGAGGCGATCGTGCTGGTGTTCGTGGTCCTGCTGGTGTTCCTGCAGAACCTGCGCGCGACGCTGATCGCAACGCTTGTCGTGCCCGTCGTGCTGCTCGGCGCCTTCGGCGTGCTCGCCTTTGCCGGCTTCTCGATCAACACGCTCACCATGTTCGCCATGGTGCTGGCGATCGGCCTATTGGTGGATGACGCGATCGTCGTCGTCGAGAACGTCGAGCGAATCATGCATGAGGATGGTTTGCCGCCGAAGGAGGCAACGCAGAAGTCCATGGGCGAGATCCAGGGCGCGCTGATCGGCATTGTCATGGTGCTGACGGCGGTGTTCATTCCCATGGCGTTCATCGGCGGCTCGACCGGCATCATCTACCGTCAGTTCTCGATCACGATCGTGGCGGCGATGATCCTGTCGGTTATGGTGGCGATGATCTTCACCCCGGCGCTGTGCGCGACCCTGCTCAAGCCCGTCGATCCGACCAAGAAGGATCGCGGACTTTCGGGCTATTTCAATCGCGGCTTCGAACGCGTGACCAATGGCTATATCCACGGCGTCGCGCTCATGCTCAGGTGGCTGATCCCGGTTTTCGCGGTTTTCGCCGTCCTGCTTTTCGGGGTCTATCACTATTTCACGCAGCTTCCCGAATCCTTCCTTCCCGATGAGGACCAGGGCTCGCTGTTCGTGATCGTCAATCTCCCGACCGGAGCGACGACGGAGCGAACCGGTGCCGTCACGGAGCAGGTGGGCGCCTATTTCCGCAACCAGGAAAAGGACGCCGTGGAAGCCGTGTTCACGGTTCTGGGCTTCTCCTTCGCCGGTCAGGGCCAGAACTACGCCATGGCCTTCATCGAGCTGAAGCCGTTCGACGACAGAACGGACAAGAACCTGACCGCGGCCGCCGTGGCCCAGCGCGCCAACGGCTATTTCTACATGAATGTGCGTGATGCTCAGGTCTATGTGGTGCAGCCGCCGTCGATCCCCGGCCTCGGCCAGTCCACCGGCTGGACCGGTTATGTCGTCGACAGCGGCAATCAGGGCCAGGAGGCGACGCTTGCGGTTACCAACCGGATCATCCGGCAGATGAATCAGGGCGGCATAGCCGCGCAGGTTCGCACCGATACCCAGCCGGACGAAACCCAGCTCAAGATCGCGATCGACGATCAGAAGGCAGGCGCATATGGCGTGAGCATCGCCGAAGCAACGGGCATGCTATCAACCATCTACGCCGGCTCGAACATCAACAACTTCACGCTCGACGACAAGGTGAAGAAGGTCTACGTGCAGGGCGATACGCCCTACCGCATGCAACCGGAGGACATCTATCGCTGGTATGCCCGCAATCTCAGCGGTGACATGGTGCCGTTCTCCGCCTTCACCGATATCGAATGGACCACGGGCGCGCCTTCGCTGGCGCATTACAACGGCAACTCCGCCGTTGATATCCAGGGCGGAACCCAGCCGGGCTTTGCCTCCGGACAGGCCATGAACCAGCTCGTCGACATGGTGGATCAGACGCCCGGCGGCTTCACCGTCGCCTGGACCGACATGTCGCTGCAGCAGGTGATCTCCGGCAATGAGGTGACGTATCTCTACATGATCTCGGTGCTGTTCGTGTTCCTCTGCCTTGCCGCGCTTTATGAAAGCTGGAGCATTCCGTTCGCTGTGATCCTCGCGGTTCCGGTCGGGATTCTCGGCGCGGTTCTGGCGGCGAACTTGCGTGGCATGGAGAATGACATCTACTTCAAGGTCGGCATGCTAACCACAATGGGCCTGGCCGCGAAGAATGCCATTCTGATCGTGGAGTTCGCGCGCGAGCAGAGCGAGAAGGGCGATTCGCTTTACGACGCCACCCTTCATGCCGCCCGCATGCGTCTGAGACCAATCATCATGACCTCGCTCGCCTTCATCCTCGGCGTTACGCCGCTGGTGCTGGCGACGGGAGCCGGTTCGGCTGCGCAGAATGCCATCGGCACGGCCGTGTTCGGCGGCATGCTGGCGGCAACCACCCTTGGCATCTTCTTCGTTCCCTCGTTCTTCGTCGCCGTGTGCCGCATCATGGGCATCGGCAAGAAGGACCAGAAAGCGGCAGAAGAGCAACAGGTGGTTTAAAACCGGGTTAACCATATTGCGCCGGGCCCGGCCCGGCGCTTACTAATAGGCCGTTGGTCCGCAGCGCGGATCAGCCGAACTGACAGGATATTTCAGATGTTGTTGCGCCGTATTGCATCCGTTCCGCTGCTCATGGTTTTCCTGTCCGGCTGTGTTGTCGGGCCGGATTATGTGGCGCCGACAGCGGCGTTGCCGGACAAGTTCAGCGAAGGCAGCAGCCAGCCGGTCGGCGATGTGACCGATGTTGCCTGGTGGAGCGCATTCAACGACCCGCTGCTGACAGGCTATGTCCAGCAGGGCATGGTGCAGAACCTTTCCGTGCTTCAGGCGCTCGAGAGGATTGTTCAGGCCGAGACCAATGTCGTGAGCGCGACGGCGGGGGCCTATCCGCAGGTCAACCTCAACGGTTCGGATACGGTCGGGGCTTCCGGCGGCGACGGCGCCTCGGCCCAGTCGCGCAAGATCACCAACACCTTCGGCGGATCGGTTCCGGTGTCCTGGGTGCTCGATCTGTTTGGCCTTTATGCCCGTTCCGGCGAGGCAGCCCTCGACCAGCTCGACGCCGCCTATGCCAGCGCCGATGTCGCCAAGCTCACCCTGATCTCGCAACTGATCGACGCCTATATCTCCGCCCGGCTCTATCAGGAGCGTCTGGCGATCGCGCGCTCCAACCTCAACAGCCGGCGCGAAACCCTACGTCTCACCCAGTTCCAGCTGGACGCGGGCGCCGCGTCCCGGCTCGACGTGGTGCAGTCGGAAGGCCTGGTGAACGCGCAGCTTTCCACGATCCCGCAGCTTGAGGCCGATTATCGCAAGCAGGTTTACGCGCTGTCGACGCTGATGGGGCTTCCGGCCGCCACGCTGATCGACCAGATGAACAAGGTGAAGCCGATCCCGGTGGCGAAGGCGCGCCTTGCTTCCGGCGTTCCCGCCGACCTGATCAGGAACCGGCCCGATATTCGCGGCGCTGAACGCAGTCTGGCTGCTGCCACCGCCAATATCGGCGTCGCCGAGGCCCAGCTTTATCCGTCGATTTCGCTCGGCGGCACGATCCAGGCCAGCGTCTCGGGCAGCTCGCTCGGCAATGCCGGCATGTCCTCCTGGTCGTTCGGTCCGACGCTCAACCTGCCGATCTTCGACGGCGGTGCGCTCAGGGCCAATGTGACAAAATCGGAATCGCAGGCGCGCGAGGCCTATCTCGCCTGGAAGCAGACTGTGCTCAACGCGGTGCAGGAAGTCGAATCCGCGCTGGCGCAGGTCACCCGCGATGGCCGCACCGTGGCATCGCTGCGGGCGACGGTCGCCTCCTATCGTGATGCCCTGTCGCTTTCCACCTCGAGCTACAAGGACGGCGCGATCTCGCTGCTGGACGTGCTCGATGCCCAGCGCGCGGTCTCCGATGCGGAAGCCAATCTCGCCAATGCGATCGCACAGCAGGCCAGCGATTTCGTCGCGCTGAACGTGGCGATCGGCGGCGGTTACGCCGCGCAGTAGAAAGCGGCGTCAGCGCCGCTCGTATTTTTCCTTCCAGCTAATAAGCGCTCCCCCCTGGGGGAGCGTTTTCGCTTCATAGACGCCGCGCGCGATCGCCCGCGCCATCGTGCTCGCCGCCAGCATGCAAATTTCGGCGAAGGCAAAATCATCCGGTGCGGCCTTTTCGCAGATCGCCGCCGACAACACCGTGTCGCCGTCGAAGGGCAGATGCGCCGGCTGGATCGCCCGGGCGAGCCCATCATGGGCCATCACGGCGAGACGATGGCATTGCTGCTTTGAAAGCCGAGCGTCGGTGGCCACCACGCCGATCGTCGTCGCGGTGGTCGGCCCGCCCTTGATGGCGAGACGATGGGCATCCTCCGGCACGGCTGCGGGCAGGCCGCGACCGCCGAACTCGCCGTCGCGCTCCAGGCTGCCTGCCCAGAAATACGGGCCGTCGCCCATGGTCACGCTGCCCATGGCATTGACGGCCGCCAGCGCCGCCACGGTGAAGCCCGCTTCGCTGACGGCGCTCGCGGAACCGAGCCCGCCCTTCAGATTGACCGT
>NZ_DEPM01000087.1:0-7385 GCF_002358775.1 Martelella sp. UBA3392 | reverse complement strand
CGCGCGGCCGTCGGCCTGAACAGCGTGCGGAAGTCGGCGTCTTCATTATAGGCGAGTTCGGTGGTCTCGCCCATTGCCGAAAGCTTGCGGGCCAGCTCGGTTCGGGCCGCGTCGATCGGGGCGTCGCTCACCGGCGCGGCCGGCTCGACCGCAGCAAGCGCGAGCCTTGGCGTTGGCGCCGCGTTGACGCCCATCGCCGCACCGCCGGTTTCGGCATAGGCAAGCCGGGGGCTGGGCACCGGCACGTCGCCATCGAACAGGCCGAAGCGATCGTCGTTGAACGCAGGATCATCCTGCTGCAGGGCGGCAACCTCCGTTGCGGGCTCGGCCGTGACCGGATCGGCGGCCTCCGAGACCAGAATATCGGCGACGGAGACTCCCTCTTCAGGACCGAGGGCGGACGGACGCGTCTGCGGCAGCGGCACACTGGCGGCGGCCAGAGCCAGGGCTGGATCGGTAGCCGTTTCGACCGCTGTCGGCGTCGGATCGACCAGCGCTGTCGCGAGCGGCGTGCCGAGATCGGCCTCGCCGGCGCTCGGCCTGCTGAGCGGCAGCGGAATATCGAGATTATCGAAGGTAACGGCCGCCGTCAGGATATCGACGGGACGCTGCGCGGGTTCGGCCTGGCGCTGCTGCGGCTGAGCCTGCTGGCGGGAAGGGCGGCTCGGCGTCGGCGGCTCGGCACTGCCCTTGTCCCTCTTGCCGAACAGCATGGAGAGCAGGTTGGGACGTTCGTCCTCGTCGCCGTCATCCGCGCTTGCGACCTGGACGGGCTGCGACGACGCGACCGCGCCCTTGGCCTTGTACTCGGCCAGCGCCTCATTATAGCCCGGCAGCGGCTTGCCGTCTGCGGGCAGGTGCAGGGTATGGCCCTCAGGGAACAGCGCCACGAGCTGGTTGCGACTCATGCGCGGCCAGGCGCGCACGCTCGCCACGTCGAGATGCACGAAGGGAGAACCGGATTTCGGATAGTAGCCGACGCCGCCGCGCTGCATTTTCATCGCGGTTGCGCGCAGCTTGGCCAGCGGCACGCCCGGGATGAAGAAGTCCATCGCGTTGCCAAGCATATGCTGCGATTTCTTGGCTACCCCGGAACTCGTGCTGCGCAGCATCGCGTTGGTTTCAGGCGAACGATAGGCCGAAACGACATTGATATAGTCGGTCGCGCCGACCTGCTGGTAGACCTCCCAGACCAGATCGAACAGCTTAGGGTTCATCGTGGTCGGCTCCTTGCGACGCCAGTCGCGCAGGAACCAGTTGAGCTGCTCGAGCCCCTTCTTGTCATAGCGGCCATTGCGCTTGAAGGTGATCTCGGCCTTCTCGCCGGTGTGGATGTAATAGATCTTGAGTGTCCGGGTTTCCGCACGCGCCTCGACGCCGCCGAAAAAGCAAAGCGTCGCCGCCAGTACGGCCAGTACAGCAAATGTCCGACGCAAGAACGCGCGATATGGACGGATTGTCAAACCGGACTCTCCCTGGATTCTCTGAACGTCCCGAAGGCTCCCCCGAGCGCAAGGCACATGCCGACACAAGAGATTGGAACCTCTTTTTTGAAGGCGCAATGCGGCGCAAACGAGGCGATTTTCCGACACAATTTCAGGTCGCCTTTTATAGGCAACATTCCGTTAATTTCCAACCATCTTGCTATCAGATTAAGCTTACATAAGGGTTAACCCATTGTTGCAGATCAAATTTGTTTGGCGCTGCGGCCGTTTTTCGGCTTCCCCGGCGACGCCCGTTGCGCGCCGCGGCGACAGGGCGCAAATTCCGGCGTTGCGGGTGGCGGGCGCGGACCATATGTTGAGGCGGCATACAGATCACGAAAGGCAGCCCCATGTTCAATCCCCGTTTCCCCTCCCTTCCCGCCGATGCCGCCGCCGGCAGGGCGGAAAGCCCGGAACTCGGCGCCCTGCCCGAATGGGATCTGACCCATCTCTATCCGGGTGCGACATCGCCCGAATTCGCCGGCGATTTCGATGACGCCGCCAGAAAGGCCCGCGCTTTTTCCGAACGCTGGAAGGGCCATCTGGCCGAGGCCGCCGAAAAATCCGGCAATGGCGGTCTGGGGGCCGCGACCGAAACCTATGAGGCGATCGGCGACACGCTCGGCCGGCTCGGCTCGTTCGCGGGCCTTTCCTATTATGCCAATGCGGCCGACCCGGCGCTGCGCAAGCTTTATGGCGACACCTCGACCCGGATCACCGAAATCTATGCCGATCTCCTTTTCTTCGAGCTCGAACTGAACCGGCTTTCCGAGGAGGCGATCGAAAAGGCGCTTGCAAACGATCCGCGCTTTGCCCGCTACCGCCCCTGGGTGCTTGATCTCCGCAAGGAAAAGTCGCACCAGCTCGACGACCGGCTCGAGCAGCTTTTCATGGAAAAGTCGACCACCGGGAGCCAGGCCTTTAACCGCCTGTTCGACCAGACCATGGACAAGATGCGCTTTACCGTCGACGGCGAGGAGATGCCGATCGAAAAGGCGCTCAACCTGCTTTCAGACACCAAGGAGCCGGTGCGCAGCAAGGCGGCCGAGGCGCTTGCCGCGACCTTCAAGGACAATCTGCCGACCTTCTCGCTGATCATGAACACGGTCGCCAAGGATACCGAGATCAACAGCCGCTGGCACGCCTTCGAGGATATCGCCGACAGCCGCCACCTTTCCAACCGCGTCGAGCGCGAGGTGGTGGATGCGCTGACCGAAGCGGTGCGCGAGGCCTATCCGCGCCTGTCCCACCGCTATTACGCGATGAAGGCGAAATGGCTCGGCATGGACCAGATGAATTACTGGGACCGCAACGCCCCTCTGCCCGATACCGCCGAACGGGTGATCCCGTGGGAGGAGGCGCGCGAGACCGTGCTTTCGGCCTATGGCGCGTTCTCGCCGGAAATGGGCGGCATCGCGCAGCGCTTCTTCGATGAGCGCTGGATCGACGCCCCTATCCGCCCCGGCAAGCGCACCGGCGCCTTCGCCCATCCGACCGTGCCCTCCGCGCATCCTTACGTGCTCGTCAACTATCTCGGCAAGCCGCGCGACGTGATGACGCTCGCCCATGAGCTAGGCCACGGCGTCCATCAGGTGCTCGCCGCCAAGCAGGGCGCGCTGATGTGTTCGACGCCGCTGACACTCGCCGAAACCGCCTCCGTGTTCGGCGAAATGCTGACCTTCCGGGCGCTTCTGGCAAAGACTGCGGACAAGGCCACCCGCAAGGCCATGCTGGCCCAGAAGGTGGAGGACATGATCAACACGGTCGTGCGCCAGATCGCCTTCTACCAGTTCGAGCGCAAGGTCCACACCGCGCGCCGCGAGGGCGAACTGACGGAGGACCAGATCAACGAGATGTGGATGTCGGTGCAGGGCGAAAGCCTCGGTCCCGCGATCAAACTCGCGGACGGCTACGAGACCTATTGGAGCTATGTGCCCCACTTCATCCACTCGCCGTTCTACGTCTATGCCTATGCCTTCGGCGACTGCCTGGTGAATTCGCTCTACGCCGTCTACCAGAACGCCGAAAGCGGCTTCCAGAACAAGTATTTCGACATGCTGACCGCCGGCGGCACCAAGCATCATTCCGAACTGCTAAAGCCGTTCGGCCTTGACGCCTCCGACCCGGCCTTCTGGGGCAAGGGGCTGTCGATGATCGAGGGGCTGATCGACGAACTCGAAGCACTGGAATGAGATGACACGCGGGCAGCAGGTCGTTTTCTGCGACGATCTTTCGGGCCGGATGCTCAGCTTTGGCGCGCCCGAAGAACTCATCGTCGCCGAAACCGCCGAGGACTTTATTCCTGCATTTCAACGGATGGAGGCGGCCAGGGCCTCCGGCCGCTTCCTGGCGGGCTATATGTCCTACGAGGCGGGCTTTCTGCTAGAGCCGGCGCTTGCAAGTCTTGCGCCGGCAAGGCCGGACCTGCCATTTCTCTGCTTCGGCATCTTCGGCGCGCCGGAGCAGGCTGTCCCGCCAGCGCTCCAGCCCGAAACCGTCTTCCTGACGGACATCCGGCCCGCCTGGAGCTTTGAGGATTATCGCCCCCGTTTCGAGCGCCTGCATGCGCATCTGATGGCCGGCGATTGCTATCAGGGCAATCTGACCTTTCCGGTGCATGCGCGCTGGAGCGGCGACCCGCTCTCGGCCTTTCACGGCCTCGCCCGACAGCAGCCGGTGCGCTATGCCGCCTTTGTCGACCTCGCCGGCCCGCGCATCCTGTCGCGCTCGCCGGAACTGTTCTTCCGCGCCGATGCCGACGGCATGATCGAGACCCATCCGATGAAGGGCACCGCCCCGCGCGGCGATACCGCCGACGCCGATGCAGCCATCGTCGCGGCGATGGGCGAGGACGACAAGATGCTGGCCGAAAACTGCATGATCGTCGACCTGCTCAGAAACGACATGTCGCGGATCGCCGAGCCGGGCTCGGTCCACGTGCCAAAGCTGTTCGAAATCGAAACCTACCCGACCCTGCACCAGATGGTCAGCAAGGTGCGCGCCAGACTTCACCCGGGCGCCACGATCGAGGCGATTTTCCGCGCGCTGTTTCCCTGCGGCTCGATCACCGGCGCGCCGAAGATTTCCGCCATGAAAATCCTGCATGGGCTGGAGAGCGCCCAGCGCGGCGCCTATTGCGGGGCGATCGGCCATATCGCGCCGGACGGTGCCATGCAGTTCAATGTGGCAATCCGGACCGTGAGCCTCTACGATGACGGGCGGGCGACCTTCAATGTCGGCGGCGGCGTGGTGCTCGATTCAACTTCGGCCGGCGAATATGAGGAAGCCCTTCTGAAAGCCCGTTTCACCACCCCCGCGCCATTGACCGCTGCCGCCGAGTGAGTTTGCCATGATCCTGATTTCCCTCACCTATATCCAGCCTCTGGAAGAAGTCGAAAAGCACTTCGACGGCCATATCGCCTGGCTGAACCGCTATTATGAATCCGGCGTCTTCGTCGCGTCCGGCCGCAAGGTGCCGCGCACCGGCGGCGTGATCCTGGCGCGCGGCACGATGGCCGCGGTCGAGGAAATCTGCCGGCAGGACCCGTTTGTCTCCGAGGGCGTCGCCAGCTTCGCGCTGACGGAGGTGAATTTCACCCGCACGCTGCCCTCCCTTGAAGGCCTGAAGGATGGCGACTGAGCATCTGCGACTGATGCCCTATGGACGCGCCTACAAGCCGTTCTCGATCGGCCTTTCCGCGCTCGATCCCGACAAGTGGCTGGAACCCGGCGACGATCTCGCACGCTATCTCGCCGAAAAGGATCGCCTTCTGGCGACCCGCCGCGACGAGGTTTTCCGCGCCGATGACGACAGCCTCGATGCTGGCTGCGAGGCGCTGGCGCTGATCGCCGGCCACCTTGAGACGCAGCATGCCGATATCTACCGGCGCGACGGCAACCGCCTCCGTTTTCTCGACCGCACCGTTGTGCTCGACGATCCAGCCGTTCCGCCGCTTATGACCGCCGGCATGCTGATCGAGGACGATCTCGCGATCCTGATCAAGCGCGAGGATCGCTGGCATCTTGCGGCGGGCTTCATCGCCTTTCCCTCCTCCTGGTCGCTGGCCGAAAAGGTCGGCCGGCCGATGGACGAGGTTCATGCCGACGTGCCCGGCTTCTCAGTGGGCACGCGCAATGCGGCCCTTGTCGCCCGCATCTTCGACAATCTCAAGCCCGGCCTGCCCGCCGAGCGCTTCAACTGGTCGTTCAAGGGTGCCGATGCGCTGGCCATGCCGGTGTCAAAACATCTGCCCGAAGACCCATTCCGCCCCGTCCGGCCGATCGCCGCCAATTTCGTGCGGGTCGAGCGCCAGACGCTGACGCGCCTGCCGGGAACGGGCACGATCCTGTTCACCATCCGCATCTATATGGACCCGGCCGAGGCCATTCTGCACCATCCCGAACGCAAGGCGATCGCGACCGCGATGATTACGCAGCTGCGAGGACTGAGCACCGACGAGCGCGCCTACAAGGGCATGGACGACGCCGATATCGCGGCGCTGATCGCCTGGCTCGAAACGCTTTTGCGCTGACGACCGGCATTGACGACTGGAACTGCGGCCATAAATCCGCTTTACTTGAACGCGTTGGTGTGATCTCGCTTTGCGCGAGGGAACAATTATCGCCGCGTCACAATTCCGCTTTATAGCGCGACCGGAAGACCGGTCGGCGCGAAGCCTGGAAATGACCGCCGGTCGCCCGCCAGACAAACAAGAAGGACATGGAAATGCAGCAGGAATTCCCGATCCACGCCGAAATCACCGGCCCCATTGTCATGATCGGCTTCGGGTCCATCGGCCGCGGCGCATTGCCGCTGATCGAAAGGCATTTCCGTTTCGACAAGTCGCGCATGGTCATCATCGACCCGAATGACGGCCACGCAAACCTCGCCGCCAATCACGGCGTGCGCTTCATCCACGCGGCGGTTACCAAGGACAATTACGAGGAATTGCTGGAGCCGCTGTTGACCGAGGGCGAAGGCCAGGGCTTCTGCGTCAACCTTTCGGTCGACACCTCCTCGCTCGACCTGATGAAGCTCTGCCGCTCACTTGGCGTGCTCTATATCGACACCGTGATCGAGCCCTGGCTCGGCTTCTATTTCGACGAAAGCCAGGGCAACGCCGAGCGCACCAATTACGCGCTGCGCGAGACCGTGCGCAAGGAAAAGCGCAGGAACCCCGGCGGCACCACCGCCGTTTCCTGCTGCGGCGCAAATCCGGGCATGGTGTCCTGGTTCGTCAAGCAGGCGCTGGTCGATGTCGCGCGCGAGACCGGCGTGAGCTTTGCCGAACCCGCCGCCGATGACCGCGCGGGCTGGGCGACTCTGATGAAGGAAGCCGGCGTCAAGGGCATTCACATCGCCGAACGCGACACCCAGCGTTCGAAATTCCTGCGCCCGCAGAATGCGTTCTGGAACACATGGTCGGTGGAAGGCTTCGTGGCCGAAGGCATGCAGCCGGCCGAACTCGGCTGGGGCACCCATGAGAAATGGATGCCGAAGAACGCCAAGAAGCACCGGAAGGGCTGCAAGGCCGCGATCTATCTCGAACAGCCCGGCGCCAATACTAGGGTCAGGAGCTGGTGCCCGACGCCCGGCCCGCAATACGGCTTCCTCGTCACCCATAACGAGTCGATCTCGATTGCCGATTTCTTCACCGTTCGCAACGACAAGGACAAGGTCACCTATCGTCCGACCTGCCACTACGCCTACCACCCGGCCGATGTCGCGGTGCTTTCCCTCGACGAAATGTTCGGCAATGGCGGCACGCCGCAGAAGGAAATGCTCGTTCTCGAGGAAGCCGATATCCTGACCGGCATCGACGAGCTCGGCGTGCTGCTCTACGGCCACGACAAGAATGCCTACTGGTACGGCTCGCGGCTTTCGATGGAGGAGACCCGCAA
>NZ_DEPM01000213.1:0-4123 GCF_002358775.1 Martelella sp. UBA3392 | reverse complement strand
CTAATCATCGGTCCTTGGTATAAGATGACCCTGTCCCAGTCCGGCGCGCGCTTCGATGCCTTCCGCCACAAAGGTTATTCCCTTTATTTCTTCTCGCGGTTTCTCGGCACGTTCGCGGTTCAGATCGTTTCCGTCGCCGTCGGCTGGCAGATGTATGACGAGACCGGAAACGCCTTCTATCTCGGTCTGATCGGCCTGTTCCAGTTTCTGCCGGCGCTGCTTCTGACGCTGGTGACCGGCACGGTCGCCGACCGCTACAACCGCCGGATGATCGCGGCGATCTGCTTTGCGGTGGCCACCGCCTGCGCCGCCTGCCTTCTGGCGATCACCGTGCTTGGCCTGTTCTCGCCCTGGCCGGTATTCGCGCTTCTGGCGCTGTTCGGCACGGAACGCGCCTTTTCCGGCCCGGCGCTGCAATCGCTCGCGCCGAACCTGGTGCCGGAGAGGGATCTCGCCAATGCGATCGCCTGGAATTCCTCGTCCTGGCAGATCGCCTCGATCGTCGGCCCGGTCGCCGGCGGCCTGCTTTACGGCGGCGGCGCGACCCTTGCCTATTCCACCGCGCTCGCTTTGTTCGCCGCCGCCACGGTGCTTATGATGACGGTGCCGAAGCCGAGCCAACGCCGTCCGGCCAGCGCGGTCACGCTCAACACCATTCTCGCGGGCTTTCGCTTCATCACCTCGGAAAAGGTCGTGCTCGGGGCGATCTCGCTCGATCTGTTCGTGGTGTTGCTGGGGGGCGCGGTCGCGCTGATGCCGGTCTTTGCCCGCGATATTCTGGATCTCGGCCCGTGGGGCCTCGGGCTGTTGCGCGCCGCGCCCGGTTTCGGCGGCGTGCTGGTCGCGCTGCTGCTTGCCAGCGTGCCGATCCGCCATCATGCCGGCTATTATATGTTTGCCGGCGTGGCGATCTTTGGCCTCTCCACCGTCGTCTTCGGCCTGTCCGAAAGCGCCTGGATTTCGATTGCGGCACTTGCCGTCATGGGCGGCGCCGACATGATCTCGGTCTATGTCCGCGAAACGCTGATCGCGCTGTGGACGCCGGACGAACTGCGCGGCCGGGTCAACGCCGTCAACATGGTGTTCGTCGGGGCGTCAAACGAGCTCGGCGAGTTTCGCGCCGGTACCATGGCGCATGTCATCGGTGCGGTGCCAGCGGTGGTCTTCGGCGGGGTGGGGTCGCTGGCGGTCGCGGTGATCTGGGCCGCGAAGTTCACCAAACTCAGGAAGGTCGACAGTCTGGAGACGCCCGAGCACCTGCTGGGCGAATCGGATCAGCCCTGAAGCGTTTTCGCCGGTACGCGCTCGAACACGATGTCGAGGAATTCGCTGAGCCAGACCTTCAGCGCCCGGTCGTGCAGCATCCGGCCTTCGAGGTGAAGGTGGCCCGCCTGTGCCTGAGGCAGCGAGAACCGGCTGGCGCCGTGCACCACCCATCTCTGCATCATCGCCCGCGTCAGTTCGGCGTGAAACTGCACGGCATAGGCTTTCTCGCCATAGCGGAAGGCCTGGTTCGGGTAGAGGTCGCCGCTTGCCAGCAGTTCCGCGCCATGCGGCAGTTCAAATCCCTCGCGGTGAAACTGATAGACCATGGACGGCCACTTCATCAGCAGCCGGCCGTGTTCGGTCGCGTGCAGCGGATACCAGCCGATCTCGACCGAGCCGTCGCTGTTGCTCTGGACCTTGCCGCCGAGCTGGCGGGCCAGCATCTGAGCGCCCAGACAGATGCCGAGATAGGGACGGCTTTCCTTCAGCGGAATTGACAGCCAGTCGATCTCGCGGCGGACATAGTTCTCGTTGTCATTGGCGCTCATCGGGCCGCCGAACACCACCGCGCCCGAATGGGCGGCGAGCGTCTCCGGCAATTTGTCGCCAAGCGCCGGGCGGCGGATATCGAGGCGGAAGCCCTTTTCGACAAGCATCTGGCCAACGCGGCCGGGGGTCGAGCGTTCCTGGTGAAGGATGACCAGGATCGGTCGTGTCGGTTCAATCGTCACCGGGCAGTTCTCCATCGTCGACAATGGCCGCGCGCTTGAGCGCGGCCTGGCGCTCCAGCACCCGCTCGCGGCCCGAAACCCCGATCAGTTCGGCAATCCGCCAGACGACATTGTCCTCCATCTCGCTGCGGCTGCCATCGGCATAG
The DNA here is from genome assembly GCF_002358775.1 of Martelella sp. UBA3392. Taxonomy (NCBI): domain Bacteria; kingdom Pseudomonadati; phylum Pseudomonadota; class Alphaproteobacteria; order Hyphomicrobiales; family Aurantimonadaceae; genus Martelella; species Martelella sp. UBA3392. The sequence continues at coordinate 1,980 of NZ_DEPM01000213.1, read as the reverse complement.
GCGATATCCCACAACAGCCCGATAAGGCGCACGCGCTGGTCCTCGTCGAGATGGCGCTTGACGTCGGAGGTGAAGCGATAGAAATCCACCGCCTCGTTGCCGGCTTCCTCGCCGGCGGAGATCAGCTCTTCCAGCCCGGCGCCGTGCAGGTCGTATTGGTTTTCAATCAGTTCCCGAAGCCTGCTGCGCTCGCTGTCGCTGATGACGCCGTCGGCCTCCATCACCTGATAACAGAGCGCCACCACGGCCACGCGGGCATCGTCGGGTCGGGCCTCGCCCCTTGGAGCGTCATTGCCGATGTCCTGGAGAAACCTGCTGATCTTTTCAAACATTCTGGGAGATTCGCCTTGTTCAATACGCCATCATGACCCGCGCGGGCCGCTACGCCAATAGATCACTTAACATCAGTCAATCAAATTACGGTTACGACATATGAGACAACCGGATCAGAAAAACAGGCGTTTTTTCGCGGCCGGCGGCGTTTCGTCATCGTCGCTGTCGTCGATGCCCGGATCGTCCGGCGTGCGGCCGCCAAAGGGTTTCAACGGCGCGCTGTCGTCTTCGTCCTCGTCCACGCTGCCCTCGGCGGGTTTCGGCGGAATATCTTCCGAACGGGCTTCCACCACGAGCGGCTTTTCCTCCGGCGCGATCTTCGCTTCTTCCGATTTGATCGCGGAAGCGCCGGAGGGCGGGGCCATGATCACCGGCCGCACTGATTCTGTTTTCGGCGTTTCCGCCTTGTTTTCGGCTGGGGCTTCGGGCTCGGGCGTTTCCGCCTGCGCTTCAGGTTCGGGCTTGGCTTCCTCCTGGAAGATCGGAGCGTCCTCCGCAGGCGTTTCCGGTTCCGCTCTGCTTCCGCCGACAGGGGGAAGGCTCTTCAGCGCCTCATCGAGGCGGGAGGCGCTGCCTTCCTCGATCGGGCCGGCGATTTCGCCGTAGGGCACCTTCCATGAGAAGGCGTCGAGCTGACCGGTCGTGGGCGAGAACGGCCGCCAGTATTCGGACACCAGACCATCGGCGACCCAGGTCGGGTCGCGTTCGGACCTGAGCGCCTGCGCCATCCAGTGACGCACGCGGCCCTGATCGCCGGTTTCGGCCTCCTCGATATCGGCGAGCAGCAGGAAGGCGCTTTCGCGCGGCTGCATGCGCGCCGCCGCCTCCGCCTTGATGCGGGCCTTTTCGAATTCGCGGGCGTCGAGTGCGGCACGCGCGACGACCATCAGCGAGACCCAGTTGTTGGGCTTCAGCGCCTCCAGCTTTTCCGCCCGCTTCAGCCGGTCGACGGCGCTGTCGCCGCCGCGGGCGCGCACGTAAAGCGCGCCGGTCTGGGGATGCGGCTCCTTCTTCCACACCATCTCCAGCACGCCCGCGGATTTCCTGAGATTGCCCTGCGCCAGATAGGCCTTGGCGGCGATGATCGCGGCGGGGTGGAAATCATCGCGCAGCTTCAGCGCCTGAAGCGCATCGGCGGCTGCGGCCTTCGGATCGGTATCGAGCCTGCTTTCGGCGCGCGCGGTCAGTACCACGGATTTCAGCCGCGCCGATTCGTCCTTGTCGGTCACCTTGGCGGAGCGCTGCTGGTCCAGAAGACGGATCGCATCATCCCAGCGGCCCTGGCGGGCACGGGTCTCCAGCGTCGCCTTGGCGGCCCAGGCGAGATAGGGCGCCTTGTCGGCGGCCTGCTCTGCGAAATGCTGGGCGGCCTCGTCGGCGCCGACGCGCTTGGCCTCAAGATAGAGACCGCGCAGGCCGAGCTCGGCGGTTTCGGGATCCTCCGACATCGCCTCGAACAGACGCCGCGCCTTGTCGTAATTGCCTTCGGTTAGCGCCACCTGCGCATCGAGCACATGAATAAGCGGCTCCTGATCGGCGCTGAGCAGCGCATGGGCGCGCGTGCTCATCTTGCGCGCCTGCACCAGATTGCCGGCGCCGACGGCGATCAGACCGGTCGAGATCGCCTGATAGCCGCGGTCGCGCTTG
>NZ_DEPM01000211.1:72243-81980 GCF_002358775.1 Martelella sp. UBA3392 | reverse complement strand
GCCTGATAGCCGCGGTCGCGCTTGCGGGCGCGGAAGTAGCGGGTCACGCTTTTGGGCGAGGTCCAGATAGCGCTGATCAGCCACCAGACGATCATCACCACGAAGATGAGGGCGATCAAAAGCGCGAGCGCGGTCGTCAGCGGCGTTTCGAACATCTGGCCCTGCCAGACAAGCGTCAATTCGCCGGGTCGGTCGGCAAACCAGGAAAAGCCCAGCGCGAAGGCAAGAACGATGATCGCGAAAATCAAAAGCCTGATCATATCCTACCTCCTCAATTGCCGGATGGCGCGACGGGCGCGCCGGCGGTTGCGCCGAGTGCGTTCGACAGCGTGGTGGAAACCAGATCATCGGCCTCGATCCGGGCTTTCAGCCCGTCGGCGAATTTCTGCGAGGCCTGTTTTCCGGCCTCCGGCAAGGTTTCCCATTCGCTCTCCGCCGTCTTCAGGTCTCCCTTGGTCAGCGCGCTCTCGATGCGCGCGACGATTGCCGGCACGGTGTCGCCCTCGACATCGCCGACGGGGCGCACGCTGACGAGGCCTTTGGCGCTGTCGACCAGACGATTGAAGATATTGCCCTCCGGCGGCGGCGGTTCGGCGGCCGCGATGATGGCGTCGGCGGTCTCGGAGAATTCGGCGGCGAGTTCCTCGCGGGTCGGGATGCCGCTTGTCGCGAGCGCCTTGAGCTTCGAGAGATCGGCGTCTGCCGGCGCGACCTCGGCATAGGTCGCAAGCTCGCTCGCGAAACTGTCGCCCCGGTCGATCGCCGATTTCAGGGCGGCGGCGGCGATAGCGCGGGCAACGGCCAGATCCTTGCCGGGCGTATTCACCTTGGCCTCCAGCGCCGAAAGCTTCTGCTGCATGTCCTGCTGGCCGGAGGCGAGGCTGGATTTCAACTGGTCGAGATCGGATTGCAGGCTTTTCACCGCGCCGGTGTCGTTCTGCTGGGTGCTCTGGATGGCATCGATCTGCTGCTTCAGGCTCGCAATGTCCTCTCCCGAGGAGCTGGAGTTCTGCACCTGCTGTTTCAGCGCATCGAGTTGCGACTGGATCGCGGCCGAGCCGTCATTGGCCTTCAGCGTCTCGATTTCCTGGCGGAGCGCGGCGATCTCGTCATTGACCTTGCCGCTCATTCCATTGCCGAGCATGCCGGCGGAGGAGAGCGCATATGCGCCCGCAAGCGCGATCACGGCACCGGCCATACCAGCCAGAAGCACGAGGCCGAAGCCGGGGCCTTTGCGGGGTGGAACCGGCGGAGCCGGCGGTTCTGGCGGCGGCGGGCTACCTGCCTTTTCGCCGGCAGGGTCGTCTTCGCCGACCTCTTCATCGCCAAGCCTCGCCGCCTCCGAAATCTCCTCGCCCTGATGTTCCTCATGGCGCTTGATCGCGGCGGCGACATCGGCCATCGCGGTTTCAACGGCGGCATCATCCGTCCGGGACGGGACGGGCGCTCGCGCGTTCGTGGCTTCCGGCGCCGTGTCTTCTGTTGTCGCGTCGTTTTTCTTGTCGTTTTTCGAAGACGGCGTATCCGAAACCATGGCTACCTCTTTTGCAGTTCTCGGTTCTAGGGTAGTGGCCGAGTGGTATTAAGAAAAGGCTTTTGTTGAAGACTTGTTCCCCGCCGCCTCGGCCTTTCTGGCGAAACGCCTCACGCCAGCAGCGCAAGCAGGCTTTTCTCGTTCGTCCTGTCGGCGATGCGCACATGATCGGCCAGCTCCGCCGGCACGGCATGCGCCACATTGGCCGAAAGACAGATGAGGGCCGGCGGTTCGTTGCGTTTCGCGAGTGCCTTGCCCGCGCCGAGCGCGAAGAAGCGTGCCGCCGTCATATGGGAATAGAACAGGATCGCGTCGACCGCTCCGACACGGGTCTCGATTTCCGCCACGGCATAGGTCACAGGCTCCATGGCATAGACGGTGACGGTCTCGAACGGCACGTGCAGGGCCTCGAGCCTGCGCTCCAGCCAGGGTGCGCGCGGTGAACCTGCCAGATAGAGGAGCGGGGCGCGGACAAACAGCGAGGGTTCGGCGGCGATCGCCTCCGCAAGCCGCTCACCATTGCCCGGGCCGGTGAAAACGCGCGTGAAGCCGGCCTCCCTGGCCCTGCCGGCGGTCTCCGCCCCGACGGCGAAGACTGGTCGATCGATCATCTCGCGGGCGTCGCGCTTCGCCTCGATCCCGTGCAGAGCCTCGGTGCTGGTGACCGCAAGCGCCGCCCAGCTTTCACGGGCGATCGTATCCCTGGCTTTGTCCGGATGATGCACGGTCTCGAACAACGGCATGGAAACCGGCTGGTGGCCCATGGCGGCAAGCAACGCGCCGGTCTTTTCGGCCTTGTTTTGCGGACGGGTCACCAGAACGCGCATCGCTAGCCTCAGGTCCAGTCCTCGAAGAAGCGGGGGCCGGCGCGTCCGCGCAGCGTTTCGCCGGCCGCGCGGCCGAGCGCTTGGGCTTCGGCGCGCAAGCCTTCAACGGCGATGTCATGGGCCTGCCGCCCGTCCGGCGTCAGGATCAGGCCGGAGAAACGGATCGTATCGCCTTCGAGCAGCGCATGGCCCGCGATCGGCGTGCGGCAAGAGCCATCGAGGGCGGCCAGAAAGCCGCGCTCGCAGGCGACGGCGTCATAGGTGTCGCGATCGTTGATCGGGGAAAGCAGCGCCGATATCCGCGCGTCATTCTCCCGCTGCTCGATACAGATCGCGCCCTGGGCCGGGGCAGGAATAAATTCCTTTGGGTCGAGAACCTCGGTCGCCACATCCTGCATGCCGAGGCGTGACAGGCCGGCATAGGCAAGGAAGGTGCCGTCGACGGCCCCATCGGCGAGCTTCTGCAGCCGCGTCTGCACCGAGCCGCGGAAAATCACCACTTCGATATCGGGCCGCAGCCGGCGAATCATCGCCTGGCGCCTGAGCGAGGAAGAGCCGACGATCGCGCCCGCCGGCAGGTCGGCGAGGTTTTTCACGGTGCGTCCGATGAAGGCGTCGCGCGGGTCGGCGCGCGGCAGGAAGGTGGAGAGCGTCAGCCCTTCCGGCAGCGCCGTCGGCATGTCCTTGGAGGAATGCACGGCGAAATCGAGCGCGCCGGAAAGCAGCTGCTCCTCGATCTCCTCGGTGAAAAGCCCCTTGCCGCCGATCGCCGCCAGCGCGCGGTCGGTGATCCGGTCGCCCTTGGTGGAGAGCACCACGAACTCGAACATATCCTCCGGCAGGCCATGGGCGGCCATCAGCCGGTCGCGGGTTTCATGCGCCTGCGCCAGCGCCAGCGGGCTGCCGCGCGTTCCGATCCTGTAAGGTTTCGTTTGCATCCTGCGTCCACCATTGTTACCGGGTGTCTCGTAAACCGGATTGCGCCCTGCCGCAAACAATCGCGATGAAAAAACAGACACTCTTTCTCGGCATCGAATCGAGCTGCGACGAAACCGCCGCCGCCATCGTGGCGATGGACGAGGCCGGTCGCGGCGAGATTATCGCCGATCTGGTGCTGAGCCAGTTGGAAGAACACGCGGCCTTTGGCGGCGTGGTGCCGGAGATTGCCGCGCGCGCCCATGTCGAGGCGATGGACGGGTTGATCGCCGGCGCGCTTGCCGAAGCGGGCATCGGTTTCGGCGATCTCGACGGTATTGCCGCGACAATCGGTCCCGGGCTGATCGGCGGGCTGATCACCGGCGCAATGAGCGGCAAGGCGATCGCCTATGCCGCAGACAAGCCGTTTTACGGAATCAATCACCTTGAAGGCCATGCGCTGACGGCGCGGCTGACCGATAATGTCGCCTTTCCCTTCCTGATGCTGCTGGTTTCCGGCGGCCATACCCAGATCGTGCTGGTCAAGGGCGTGGGCGATTACGAACGTTGGGGCTCCACGATCGACGATGCGCTCGGTGAGGCCTTCGACAAGACGGCGAAGCTTCTGGGGCTCGGCTATCCCGGCGGGCCGGCGGTGGAGAAGGCGGCCGCGACCGGCGATCCGCGGCGGGTGAAACTGCCGCGGCCGATGAAGGGCGAGGACCGGCTGGATTTCTCCTTCTCCGGGCTCAAGACCGCCGTGCGTCAGGCGGCGCAGGCGCTGGCTCCGGTGAGCGAGCAGGATATCGCCGATATCTGCGCCGCCTTCCAGCTTGCCGTGACCGATACGCTGGAGGACAGGATCGCCCGCGCGCTTCAGCGCTTCCGGGCCGAAGGTCTCGCCGGCGATGCTCCGCCCGCGCTGGTGGTCGCAGGCGGCGTTGCCGCCAATGGCGCGATCCGGACGATGCTGACAGGGCTTTGCGCAAAAGAGGGCTTCTCCTTCGTCGCGCCGCCCTTGCGGCTCTGCACGGACAATGCGGTGATGATCGCCTGGGCGGGGCTGGAGCGCCGGCGCGCCGGTTTTGATCCGGACGATATGGAAATTTCCGTGCGCTCGCGCTTTCCGCTCGACGGCAATGCGGCGGCGCTGATCGGCAGCGGCAGAAGAGGGGTCAAGGCATGACCAGGAACACAGTCGTCATCGGCTCCGGGGCGTTCGGCACCGCGCTTGCCGCCGTCTTCGCCCATGAGGGCGAGGACGCCGTCACCCTGCTCGGTCGGGATGCCGGGCTGATCGCGATATTGCAGAAGACCCGGCGGCATCAGGCAGCGCTTCCCGGCATCGCCCTTCCGGCCGCGCTGTCGTTCACGATCGATCCCTCGGTGCTTGAGACGGCCGACATCGTGGTGCTGGCGATGCCGGCGCAGGCCCAGCGCGCTGCGGCACTCTATTACGGTCCGTACCTCAATCCCGATGCCGTGATCGTCTCCGCCGCCAAGGGCATCGACCGCGCCAGTGGTCGGCTGATCACCGATGTGCTGAATGAAACGCTGCCGGATCATCCAGCCGGCGCGTTGTCCGGTCCCGGCTTCGCCATCGATCTCGCCGCCGGCAAGCCGATCGCCATGGTGCTTGCCTTCGAAAACCGCGACCGCGCCAGGGAGATTGCGACCATCCTCTCGGGGCGCACCTTCCGGCTTTATGCCTCGGGCGATCCCGTCGGCGTGCAGATCGGCGGCGCGCTGAAGAATGTGCTGGCGATCGCCTGCGGCATCGTCGAGGGCGCGGATCTCGGCGAATCCGCCCGCGCGGCGCTGATATCGCGCGGCCTTGCCGAAATGTCGCGGCTCGCGGTCGCCATGGGCGGCGAGCCGGAAACGGTGCGCGGGCTTTCCGGCCTTGGCGATCTTGTGCTGACGGGCACCTCGCGCCAGTCGCGCAATTTCCGCTATGGCGTGGCGCTGGCCGAGGGTAATTTCGAGAGCGTCAATGCAGCACTTGTCGAAGGCGTCTACAGCGCCTCCGTTGCCAGCGAACTTGCCGCGAGCCATGGCGTGGAGATGCCGATCTCAAGCGCCGTCGCCCGCGTGCTCGAGGGCAAGCTCGGCATTCCGCAGGCGCTGGAAGAACTGATGAGCCGGCCGATCACGACCGAATGAAGGAGAAAACCATGCTCTACGCCGTCTTGTGCAAGGACAAGCCCGACCATATCCATGTCCGCATGGAAAACCGCCCGCGCCATCTCGAATGGCTCGACGGGCTCAACGATAAGGGCACGCTGAAGATCGCCGGTCCGTTTCTCGACGGCGACGACAAACCCTGCGGCTCGATGCTGATCATCGAAGCCGACAGCCAGGCGGACGCGGAAGCGATCGCGGCCGAGGACCCCTATGGCAAGGCCGGCCTGTTCGAAAAGGTCGAGGTCAAGCCTTACAAGTGGCTCTACAACAATCCGGAGGCATAAGGCATGGCCTATTGGCTGTTCAAATCCGAGCCGTTCAAGTTTTCCTGGCAGATGCTGAAGGACAAGGGCGCGGCTGGCGAAGAGTGGGACGGCGTGCGCAATTATCAGGCGCGCAACAATATGCGGGCGATGGAAATCGGCGACAAGGGCTTCTTCTACCACTCCAATGAGGGGTTGGAGGTCGTCGGCATCTGCGAGGTCTGCGCGCTCGCCCATCACGACAGCACCACCGATGACCCGCGCTGGGAATGCGTCGATATCCGCGCGGTCGAGGACATGCCGAAGCCGGTGACGCTGAAGGATGTGAAGGCCAATCCCAAGCTCGCCGACATGTCACTCGTGACGTCCATGCGGCTCTCCGTTCAGCCGGTGAAGGAAGACGAGTGGCTGGAAGTCTGCCGCATGGGCGGGATGGACGTCTGACAGGCGGAACGGGAGCGATCTCATGAGTATCTGGCATTTGGTGGTGCTTGCGCTTCTGGCGGTTGGTTACATCTGGCCGGTGACGATCATCCTGAAGCGCATGGGCTATTCGCCCTGGTGGGCGCTCCTTTCGGTGATCACGCCGCTGAACATGATCGGCCTCTGGGTACTGGCCCGCGCCCGCTGGCCCCGCGTCGAGGAAAAGCTTTAGGCCCCACATAGCCCGCCATCTCTATCGTCTAAAGTGCGCCAATGGCACTTGACGCTTCGGCTGCGGCCCATCACTCTCCCTTTGGCTGCGGGACGCGGGAGGAACAGGACGTCCCGGCAGCGCTATACGGCGGTTTCGGACCAGCCGGCAGGTGGGAAACCTTCCGACAGGGCGATTTTCGCCGCGAGGTCAATTCGGCCGACATGCGCCTTCGCGCCGGCCGTAGAGGGAAGGAAAGCGAAATGACGATACTGCTTGCCGTGATTGTCTGCGGCCTTTTGTCGATCGTGTACGCCCTGTGGGCGATCCGCTCGGTCATGGTTGCCGATCAGGGAACCCCGCGCATGAAGGAAATCGCGGGCTATATCCGGGAAGGGGCGCAGGCCTATCTGACGCGCCAATATACCACGATCGCCATCGTCGGCGTGGTCGTCTTCATTCTGGCCTGGCTGCTGCTTTCGCTGACGGCGGCAATCGGCTTCGTCATCGGCGCTGTGCTTTCGGGTGCTGCCGGTTTCATCGGCATGCATGTCTCCGTGCGCGCCAATGTGCGCACCGCCCAGGCGGCGTCCTACAGCCTGGCGTCCGGCCTCGATATCGCCTTCAAGTCGGGCGCGATCACCGGCATGCTGGTGGCCGGTCTCGCGCTGCTCGGCGTCTCCGTCTACTACTATATCCTGACCGCCATCCTGGGCCACGCGCCGGATGATCGCCATGTCATCGATGCGCTTGTCGCGCTTGGTTTCGGCGCTTCGCTGATTTCGGTGTTCGCGCGTCTCGGCGGCGGCATCTTCACCAAGGGCGCCGATGTCGGCGGCGATCTCGTCGGCAAGGTCGAGGCCGGTATTCCGGAGGACGATCCGCGCAACCCGGCGACCATCGCCGACAATGTCGGTGACAATGTCGGCGACTGCGCCGGCATGGCGGCCGATCTGTTCGAGACCTATGCCGTCTCGGTGGTCGCGACCATGGTTCTCGGCGCGATCTTCTTCGGCGGCGCGGCGGTGCTTGGCGATGTCATGCTGCTGCCGCTGGCGATCTGCGGCGTCTGCATCCTCACCTCCATTGTCGGGACCTTCTTCGTCAAGCTCGGCACCAATGGCTCGATCATGGGCGCGCTCTATCGCGGCCTGATCGTGACCGGGCTGCTGTCGATCGTCGGCATCGGTCTTGCCATCTGGGCGACCGTCGGCTTCGGTTCGATCGGCGATGTCGCGGGCCGCAACATCACCGGCCTGGCGCTGTTCATCTGCGGCATTGTCGGCCTGATCGTCACCGCGCTGATCGTGGTGATCACCGAATATTATACCGGCACGGGCAAGCGCCCGGTGGTATCGATCGCCCAGGCATCGGTTTCCGGTCACGGCACCAATGTGATCCAGGGGCTGGCGGTTTCACTTGAATCGACGGCGCTTCCGGCAATCGTGATCTGCGGCGGCATCATTTCCACCTATCAGTTGGCGGGCCTGTTCGGGACCGGCATCGCGGTTACCGCCATGCTCGGAATCGCGGGCATGATCGTGGCACTCGATGCCTTCGGCCCGGTCACGGATAACGCCGGCGGTATCGCGGAAATGGCGGGACTGCCGCCGGAGGTGCGCAAATCCACCGACGCGCTGGATGCGGTCGGCAACACCACCAAGGCGGTCACCAAGGGCTATGCGATCGGCTCGGCCGGTCTCGGCGCGCTGGTGCTGTTTGCGGCCTATTCGAACGATCTTGCCTTCTTCGCGGCGCACGGTGATCAGTATCCGTTCTATGCCAATATGGGCGATATCTCGTTCTCGCTGTCCAACCCCTACGTGGTCGCGGGCCTGATCTTCGGCGGGCTGATCCCCTACCTGTTCGGCGGCATCGCGATGACGGCCGTGGGCCGGGCGGCAAGTGCGGTGGTGGCCGAGGTGCGCCAGCAGTTCCGCGACAAGCCGGGCATCATGAGCGGCACGGAAAAGCCGGATTACGGCCGGGCCGTCGACATGCTGACCCGCGCCGCGATCCGCGAGATGATCGTGCCCTCGCTACTGCCGGTGCTGGCGCCGCTGGTGGTGTTCTTCGGCGTCTGGCTGATGTCGGGCTCCAAGGCCTCCGCCTTCGCGGCCCTCGGCGCCTCGCTGCTCGGCGTGATCGTCAACGGTCTGTTCGTCGCGATCTCGATGACGTCTGGCGGCGGCGCCTGGGACAATGCCAAGAAGAGCTTCGAGGATGGCTTCGTCGATGCCGACGGCGTCACCCACGAAAAGGGCTCGGAAGCGCACAAGGCCTCGGTCACCGGCGATACCGTCGGCGATCCCTACAAGGACACCGCCGGCCCCGCCGTCAACCCGGCCATCAAGATCACCAACATCGTGGCGCTGCTGCTGCTGGCGGTATTGGCGTAAGGTTCATTCCCCCCGGCTTCGGCCGGGGGAATTTTTCGGGTTGGTCGAGCTCGCGGAAAAGGAGAGGAATTGCATGAAAGGACTTTTGGTGGCCGTCCTCGGCCTTGGCCTTCTTGCGGGGTGTCAGTCGACGCAGGAAGCAAATGAATTTGCTGTGGCCCAGACGGCGCTGGCCGGCAGCAAGGCCATGCAGCGGGAAGTTTCAAAAGAGTGCGCCAACGAGATGAAGGTGCTTGGCGCCGAAGACATTCGTATGATTGCGGTCTTGCTCGACACCACAAAGTCCAAGGCTCTGCCCCTCCTATGCTCGCGCATCGTAACCGCCATGGCCAATGGTGATCTGACCTATCAGGATTACAAGGCCGCCCAGCGTGGAGGACTTTCGCCGAAGGTCGTTCGGGTGATGCAGGGCACGAACTGAGCGGCTGCGAAAATCGCCGGTCAAATGAAATGGCAGGCCCGAGGGCCTGCCATTTGCTCTTGAGGATTAGGGGCCAACCACGCCGGCATTGTTGCCAGCGCCGAAGAAGTCGCGGGCGGCGCTGCCACCGGTGCCCTGCAGGATCTGCTGGATGAAGGTGATGTCCTTGCCGCCGGTTGGCGTCGTTTCGGTCGCCATGTCGATGACATTGCCGTCCTGCAGCGTGTAGCGGCCGATGCGTTCGACCCGGCCATTGCCGTCGAAATAGACCGCGAGGATTTCCTGGTCGACAAGACGCGGCTTCTGGAAGGTGAAGCGCTTTTCCTTCTTCTGAGAAATGTAGAAGAACACTTCATTGTCGAAGGTCGCGGTGGTCGAGGGCTCGCCGAGCGTGAGCACAACCTGTTCGCGGCTGGAGCCGACCTTGACGAGTTGCAGCATCTCCTCGTCGACGACATAGCCCTGGTAATAGACGTTCTTGCTGCCGATGACATCGCTGGTCGAGCAGCCTGCGACAAGAAGGGTAACGGCGACAAGGGCACCGGCGGCTGCCGGTCGGG
>NZ_DEPM01000211.1:49189-71936 GCF_002358775.1 Martelella sp. UBA3392 | reverse complement strand
GGCTGCCGGTCGGGCCGGCCTCAGATCAAATTTCACACCGTGCGTCTTCAACATACACTCCCTGGCAGGTCTCGGTGCCGGTCGGGCGAACCCGCCGCCTGTTTGTTTCCATCATGCGCCAACGTCAGGCAATGCCTGTTGCTGGCGACGATTCCCGGTTGCGGCCAGCCCCCGCGCAAACTACCATTGTCCATGGTTGGTGCAGGGGACTGCAGCCATCTTCGGTCGGCCCGTCATCGAGCTTCGCGTTTTCCAGGGTAACTGGATAAACCAGCTTGGGTCCGGATGCAATTGCATCGGGCGGGTGCGATGCCATGGAATTTTTGTAAAGAGAGTGGGACGACCTTGGGACTATTCAGCAGAAGACGCGGCAACCGTCAGGTGGTGCAGCGCCAGTATGGCGTAATCACGACCACGGCGCGCCAGCCGTGTTTTTATACCGATTATAACGTGCCGGACACGGTGATGGGGCGTTTCGAGATGCTGTCATCGGTGATGATCCTGTTCCTGTGGCGCACCGCGAAGTCATCCGACAGCGGCAAACAGCTCTCGCAGGAGGTCGTTGACGCCTTCTTTCTCGACATCGATTACTCCATCCGCGAACTGGGCGTCGGCGACAATTCCGTGCCGAAACGGATGAAGAAGCTCGCCGGTATGTTCTACGGCCGGCTGGAGCGTTATGTGCGCTGCCTTCAGGACCGCGATCTCGGCCAGCTCGCGATCGCGCTTTCGCAGAATTTCCACGGGGTCGACTCCGAACCGGTCGATATGGCGGAACTCGCGCGCTGGATGCTGGCCAATGCCGATCATCTCGGGCGCATGGACGAGGTCATGGTCGAAACCGGCATGGTGAGCTTCCTTGTTCCGGAATGCACGGAGGCGACCCGTGGCTGAAGAAAATGCCGACGACAGAAAACTGCCCTTTTCGCGGCCGTTCGCCGTTGCCCGCGCCTCCTCCGTCGCCTTCGACATGCGCGTCGAGGCCGATGAAGCCGAACGCGCGGCGATCGCGGCGTTTCTCGACGTCCGCTCGGTCGAAAGCCTTTCGGCGGATCTGAGAATCTCGCCCTGGCGGCGCGACGGCGTCCGGGTCAAGGGCACGGTCACGGCCGACATCACCCAGAACTGCGTGGTCACGCTCGAGCCGCTGGAGGCGACGATCGAGGAGGAGGTGGATGCCACTTTCCTTCCGGAGAATTCCCGCCAGTTCCACCGCAAATTCAACGAGGAAGGCGAGTTGATCGTCGATCCCAACGGGCCGGACGAGCCGGAGCCGTTTGCCGGAAGCGAGGTCGATATCGCCGCCTTGGTGATCGAGACGATCGGCCTTGCGATCGACCCCTATCCGCGCAAGCCTGACGCGGCCTTGCCCGATGACCTTGCGGAAGACGACGATCCCGAAGAGGACGCCGCGCCTTCGCCCTTCGCTGCTCTGAAGAACTGGAAAAAACCGTCGGAATAAGGGTTTGGCCTGCTGTCAACAGCGGTGCTGCCGGTGGAAACTGGGGTTTTTCAACCGGAGTAGTTGTCTCGGGAAGCAAAAAGGGTATTTTGGCCCGGCTCCGCCGATGCACGTGTAAACAGGGACCTGGAACGTTTGATTAGAATTTCCATTGATGTCATGGGGGGGGATGTCGGGCCGGAAGTCGCGATTGGAGGCGCTGCCCAGTCGCTGATGCGGCATCCCGATATCAGCTTTCTCCTCTACGGCAGGAAGGACGCGATCGAACCGATTCTCGCAGGCTATCCGAAGCTTGCCGAGCGATCACAGGTCATCGATTGCGAAGTCACCGTAGAGATGGATGAGAAGCCGAGCCAGGCGCTCAGGCGCGGCCGCAATGTTTCCAGCATGTGGCGCGCGATCGACGCGGTCAAGGAAGGCCAGTCCGATGCCGCCGTCTCCGCCGGCAATACCGGCGCGCTGATGGCCATGGCAATGTTCTGTCTGAAGACCATGCCGGCAATCGACCGCCCGGCGATCGCCGGCATCTGGCCGACGCTCAGGGGCGAGAGCATCGTGCTCGATATCGGCGCCACGATTGGCGCAGACGCCAAGCAATTGCTCGATTTCGCGCTGATGGGCGGGGCGATGGCCCGCGCGCTGTTCGAGATCAAGAAGCCGACCGTCGGCCTCGTCAATGTTGGCGTCGAGGAGGTCAAGGGCGTCGAACAGGTCAAGGAAGCTGGCAAGCTCTTGCGCGAGGCCGATATCGACAATCTCGAATATGCCGGTTTCGTCGAGGGCGACGATCTCGGGCGCGGAACCGTGGACGTGTTCGTGGTCGAGGGTTTTACCGGCAATATCGCGCTGAAGACCGCCGAGGGCACGGCCCGCCAGATCGCGGAATATCTGCGCTCCGCGATGTCGCGGACCTGGATGACGCGGCTTGGCTATGTGCTTGCCCGCGGCGCGTTCCAGATGCTGCGCGACAAGCTCGATCCCCGCAAGGTCAATGGCGGCGTGTTTCTCGGGCTCAACGGCATCGTCATCAAGAGCCATGGCGGCACGGATGCCGAAGGCTACGCCTCGGCGATCGATGTCGCCTATGACATGGTGCACAACGGTCTGCAGGCCAAGATCCAGCATGATCTGAGCGAGTATCACGCCCGTAATGAATCACCGATGGGGCCGGAAGCGGCCTGAGGCCGGCGACGCCGGATAAACGCAGCCCGCGGCTGCCAATAAGGAAAAGAAACATGACCCGTTCAGTCGTTTGCGGTTTCGGTTCGGCCCTGCCCAGACGCGTCGTGACCAACGAGGAGCTCCAGAAGCTTGTCGATACCTCCGATAGCTGGATCCAGCAGCGCACCGGGATAAAGCAGCGCTATATTGCCGGCGAGGGCGAGACCACGGCTTCGCTTGGCGAGGCCGCCGCGCGCGCAGCCCTTGCCAATGCCGGTCTGAGCCCCGATGACATCGACCTCATCGTGGTCGCGACCTCCACGCCCGACAACACCTTCCCGGCAACAGCCGTCAATATTCAGCATCGCCTGGGGATGAACCACGGCTTCGCCTTTGACATGCAGGCGGTCTGCTCGGGTTTCGTCTACGCGGTGACGACGGCGGATAATTTCATCCGCGCGGGGCGGGCGAAGCGGGTTCTGGTGATCGGCGCGGAGACATTCTCGCGCCTGCTCGACTGGACCGACCGCACCACCTGCGTGCTGTTTGGCGACGGCGCCGGCGCGATCATCCTTGAGGCCGCGGACGACGCGGCGGCCGGCGATCGCGGCATCATTGCCGCAAGCCTGCGGTCCGATGGCGCGCATTGCGAAAAGCTCTATGTCGATGGCGGCGTATCGACGACCGGCGATATCGGCCATTTGCGGATGCAGGGCCGCGAGGTCTTCAAGCACGCGGTCGGCATGATCACCGACGTAATCGTGGCCGCGTTCGACGAGGCCGGCATCACCGCCGACGAACTCGACTGGCTGGTGCCGCATCAGGCCAATCGCCGCATCATTGAGGGCTCGGCCAAGAAGCTCGGCATCCCGATGGAAAAGGTCGTGGTCACGGTCGACCAGCACGCCAATACCTCCGCCGCGTCCATTCCGCTTGCGCTTGCCGCGGCCGCTGGCGATGGCCGGATCAAGCGCGGCGACACGGTGATGCTGGAGGCCATGGGCGGTGGGTTCACCTGGGGCGCGGTGCTTTTGCGCTGGTAGCGGCGCTCATCGCGGATTCCGTCCCATCAGGCGCTTGACCGCCATGCCGGTCGGCAATAGTGTCTATGCGACGGGGAAATAGACAAAAATCGGGATGCGGTAATGCCTGGCAAAACTGTGACGCGCGCGGATCTGGCCGAATCGGTTTTCCGCAAGGTGGGACTTTCGCGAACGGAATCCGCCGAACTGGTGGAAACCGTGATCGATGAAATCTGCGACGCCATCGTGCGCGGCGAAACGGTCAAGCTCTCCTCTTTCGCCACCTTCCAGGTGCGCGACAAGAACGAGCGCATCGGTCGCAATCCCAAGACCGGCGAGGAAGTGCCGATCTCGCCCCGCCGCGTGATGACCTTCAAGGCGTCCAACGTGCTGAAGCAGAAGATCCTGAAGTCGCACCTGACCCGCCGCAACAAGGCCGAGAAGGCCGCCGCCAAGTCGGCGGGCTGAATCTCAAATCCAAAATTCCAGTTCCGTCTTGTCATCGCGGTTCATTCGCGGTGAAATGATTGCGATTCGATTGTAGCGGGGAGCGTTTGACTGGCATGGACAAAAGTCCCGAGGCGTTTCGCACCATTTCCGAGGTTGCCGAAGAACTGGAACTGCCGCAGCACGTGCTCCGGTTCTGGGAAACGCGCTTTACCCAGGTCAAGCCGATGAAACGCGGCGGCGGGCGGCGCTATTACCGGCCCGAGGATATCGAGCTGCTGAAGGGCATCCGCCACCTGCTCTACGATCACGGCTACACCATCAAGGGCGTGCAGAAGCTTTTGAAAAGCAATGGCAATCGCTTTGTGACCGCCGTCGGCAGCGGCGACGCCGAACTGATCGAGGCGCTGGCGCCGCAACCCGAGGCCCGCAAGGAGGATCAGCATTCGATCTTCGACGATGATCAGGTCGTCGGCCGGCCCAAGAAGGCAAGCGGAAAGAGCTTTTTCCGGCGCGCCAAGGAAGGCGAGGGCGATGTCGATCCCGCATTCGGCCTCGCGCGTTCCGACGACGCGATGCTGAAGGAGGTGCTCTCCGACCTTCTGGAATGCAAGCGTCTTCTCGATCAGGTGCGATAGCTACCGCCAAAAACATGCCGGTTTGATCGACGTCATCCAATTATCGCGCTTTTCGTGTAGCGATCTCTTGGTACACGCATATTGCCAAACCGCCCGCGTTCTGTTTCCACTTATGGTGGCGAGACCGTGCTGTTTCGCAAGCGCCTTTGCTGGAGTTGGACGATGGCTGATGAAGCGGCAGGAACGGACCTCGAAAACGCGCCGGTCGACGCGGTTGTTGAAAAGCTGAAGACCGATATCGCGTCGGGGCTTTCCGAAGATGAGGTCGCCAGGCGGCTTGCGACCTACGGCCCGAACGCGCTGCCGGAGGAAAAGACCAGTCTGGCGCGGCAGATCCTGCGGCACTTCGTCGGGCCGATCGCCTTCATGATCGAGGCGGCGGCGCTGGTCTCGCTTCTGCTTGGCGACATGGGCGATTTCGTCATCATTTTCGGCCTGCTGCTCTTCAATGCGGGCCTGGAATTCTATCAGGACAGCAAGGCCACCAATGCGCTTGCGGCGCTGAAGAACTCGCTCGCCCCGCAGGCGAGCGCGGTGCGCGGCGGCGTTGTCAAGACGGTGGATGCCGCGACGCTGGTGCCGGGCGATATCGTCTACATTCGCCTTGGCGGCATCGTGCCGGCCGATATCAGGCTGGTTTCCGGCGACTATGCCTCGATCGATCAGGCCGCGCTCACTGGCGAATCGCTGCCTGTCACCAAGAAGGTTGGCGATCTCGCCTATTCCGGCAGCGTGGTGAAGCAGGGCGAGATGGCCGGCGTCGTGATCGGCACGGGCGGCAACACGTTTTTCGGCCGCACCGCCAGGCTGGTGGCCGGCGCGGGTGCGGTCAGCCAGGCGCAGAAGGCGATGTTCCACATCGGCAATTTCCTGATCGTGCTGGCCGTGGTTCTGGCGCTGATCATGGTCGCCGTCCAGGTCTATGTCGACATCGTGAAGGCCGACAATTGGGGCCTTGCCGACGCGCTGGCGATCCTGCAATTCGTGCTGGTGCTGCTGGTTGCCTCGATCCCGGTCGCCATGCCCGCCGTGTTTTCGATCACCATGGCACTCGGAGCGTTGGCGCTGTCGAAGGAAAAGGCAATCGTCTCGCGGCTTTCCTCGATCGATGAAATGGCTGGCGCCGACATCCTCTGCTCCGACAAGACCGGCACGCTGACCAAGAATATCCTGACGCTTGGCGAGCCGATCCCGCTTGATGGCGCCGATCCCGCCGAGATCGTGCTCTGCGGCGCGCTCGCCGCGCGCGCGGAGGACAGCGATGCGATCGACGGCGCGGTGATTGCGGCGCTGCCGGACAAGGCCGTGCTGGGAGAGTACCGGCTGGCGCGGTTTACGCCGTTCGATCCGGTCTCGAAGCGCACGGAGGCGTCCGTTGCCGGGCCGGATGGCAAGGCGTTCCTGGTTTCCAAGGGCGCGCCGCATGCGATTGTGGCGCTGTGCGGCGGGGAAAATGCGGCGGCGGTCGATGCCCATGTGGCGGAACTCGGCGAAAAGGGCTACCGCGCGCTCGCCGTGGCGCGCTCGGAGGATAACGGCGCGCATTGGCAACTCCTCGGCATCCTGCCGATGTACGATCCGCCGCGCGATGATTCCAAGCAGACCATCGACAATGTCCGCGCCAAGGGCGTGACAGTGAAGATGATTACCGGCGACGACACCGCGATTGCGCGCGAGACCGCCCGTCAGCTTGGCCTCGGCGCCAATATCCTTGCCGCGGCGGATGTGTTTCCCAAGGATATGGACCCCGACAATGTGCCGGGTCCGATCGCCAACCGCATCCTGACGGCGGATGGTTTCGCCCGCGTCTTTCCCGAGCACAAATATGCCATCGTCAAGACGTTCCAGAAAAACGGCCATCTGGTGGCGATGACCGGCGACGGCGTCAACGACGCGCCGGCGCTGAAACAGGCCGATTGCGGGATCGCGGTCTCGGGCGCAACCGATGCCGCGCGCAGCGCGGCGGCGCTGATCCTGACGGCGCCCGGCCTTTCGGTGATCGAAAACGCGATCGACGAGGCCCGGCGGATTTTCGGGCGGATCACCAGTTACACGGTCTATCGCGTGGCGCTGACCCTGACGATCATGTTCCTGGTGGTGCTGTCGACGATCTTCCTCGGTTTCCAGCCGCTGACGCCGATCATGATCGTGCTGATGTCGCTGCTCGACGATATCCCGATCATGACGGTGGCCTATGACAATACCACCGTGTCGGATCAGCCGATCCGCTGGCGGATGCCGCATCTGCTGACGGTCTCGGCCGTTCTGGGCTTCGCCTCGATTGTCCAGTCCTTCGGGCTGTTGCTGATGGGCATGGAGGTGATGTCGGAGCCGGCGCGCTGGCCGGGGCTTGGCATTACCGACACTGCGCATCTGCAATCGATGATGTTCCTGCAGCTTGTGGCCGGCGGCCATCTGCTGCTTCTGGTCGCGCGCAAGGAAAGCTGGTTCACGAAGAGACCCTATCCAGCGCCGCCTCTGATGATCGCCATGGTCGCCACGCAGCTGGTAGCTGTGCTGATGTGCGGTTTCGGCATTCTGGTGCCGCAAATCCCGTGGCTGCTGATCGGCCTCGTCTGGATCTACCTGATCGTCTGGCTGTTCGTGCTCGGGCTGGTGCGGATCGGCATTGACCAGGTGCTGGAAAACCGCAGCGCGCGGCGGGCGATGTCGATCGATGTGATGAACGAGCGCCTGTTCCGCTAGAGCCTTTCCGCATTTCACGGAAACGCGGAAAGGCTCTATCTCTTTGTTTTTACGCAATTCCGGACGGTGAACCGGTGTCCACTTCACCTGGAATTGCTCTAACAAGAATTTGCTGCCGTTTTTGTTGCTCGTGCGTTAGATTTCATGACAGCGCAGAGCATGGGAGTATGTCATGGATTTCCGTAAGAAGCTTGCCATCGAGCCCGGCAGCACGGTTTCGCTTGCCGATATCAATCCGGAACAGGATGGCGGGATCGAGAGCAAGGAGGAGGGCAAGGAGAAGCTTTCCGGAATACTGGACGAAATCACGCCGCTGCAGGAAATGCTCTATGCGGAAAAGAAACATGCGCTGATGATCGTGCTGCAGGGCATCGATGCCGCCGGCAAGGACGGCGTCTGCTGGCACGTGATCCGCGCCATGAACCCGCAGGGCACCTATGTGGCGAGCTTCAAACAGCCGACAGAGGTCGAAAAGGCGCATGATTTTCTCTGGCGCGTGCACCAGCGCGTGCCGGCCATGGGTCAGGTCGCGGTCTTCAACCGCTCGCATTACGAGGATGTGCTGGTGGCGCGGGTGCACAATCTGGTTTCAAAGCAGGTTTGGTCGAAGCGCTATCACGAGATCAACAATTTCGAGGAATTCCTGACCGAGAACGGCGTCACCATCGTCAAGTTCTTCCTCTATATTTCCAAGGATGAGCAGCTCGAACGGTTCGAGAAACGGCTCGAGGACAAGGACCGGCAGTGGAAGATTTCGGCTTCCGATTATGCCGAACGCGATCGCTGGGATGAGTATATCGAGGCCTATGAGGCGATGCTGTCGCATTGCTCGACCGCCCATGCGCCCTGGTATGTGATCCCGGCAAACCGCAAATGGTTCCGCAATCTCGCCGCCGCCGATATCATCCACCGCGCGATGCTCGACATGCAGATCGAAAGCCCGCGCCCGACGGTGGATATCGATGAAATCTATCGGCGCTATCATCACGCCGTGCGGGAGGCGTAAGCGCTTTGGTTCGGGCGCAAAGAACGACGCGGGCGAGCCTCTGACAAGAGGCCCTGACCGCAGGATTTTTTATCGCGGTTTGATACTCTTCAGGGAGATGGTGCTTCTTATCTTTGTTTCTGGTTGATTGCTATTGTCGGTTGTGTAAAGTGGTAATTGCTTTTAACGGCTTGCAAGGAGCCGGTTATGCGTATTTTCAAGTGCAAGAAGTGCCATCATCACCTTCGATATGGCACCAATGATTGTTCGATCTGCTACACACCCTCGCCGATTGCCAACAGGAAATGGGCCCTGCCGGCGTTTCTTGTCGTGATCATCGGTCTGGTCGCGGTTCTTATTTCTTTTTTCTGATCGATTTTCGTGTCCGGTTGACGGCGTCCAGCCCGCGCCGCCTTTCCTGCAAACAATGGCTGTCTGAAAACCTGTCGCGGTTTTTGTGCGCAAACCCGGTTTTGCCTCTTGCGCCTGCGTGAGCGAAAGTCTAAAGGGGACGGGCCGTGTAGACGGTTGGTCGGGGTGTAGCGCAGCCCGGTAGCGCACTTGACTGGGGGGCGGTGAGCCCCGGAGTTATTTTTCCTGCTTTTTCAGATTGTTGCCACGGATGCCATCGGCCTCCGTGGGATTTTTCGTGGGACTGGATGTCGCGTCCAGGGCGGCGCGGATGTCCTCGTCGAGGGCGTGGGCGTATTTTGTCGTCGTCTGTATATCGGCGTGGCCGAGGAGGCGTTGGGCGACGCGGAGGTTTGATTTTCTCAAGACGCGGGTTGCCGCCGTGTGGCGGGTGTCGTGGAAGCGGAAATCCTCGACGCCGGCGGCCGGGACGGCGCGGCGCATCGCCGTCTTGAGGCCGGCTTCCGTCAGCGGATAGCGGCGGCCCTTGACCAGGTTGCGCTTCTTCAGCGTGCGCCTGGCGACATAGGTGAAGACGATTTCGGGGTGGTGGTCCTTCTGCGACCACAACAGATCATAGATCGCCTGCGACATCGGGATCACGCGCCGCCTGTCGCCCTTGCCGGTGACCGTGAACTGGCGGCCGAAGAAATCGACATGCGGCCATCTGAGGCCGAGGATTTCCATGCGGCGGCAACCGGTGAGGAAGGCGAACAGAACCGCCTCGGCATAGCCCGGGCTGAGCTGCGACAGGATCTTGTCCTCCTCGGCCGCGCTCGCCTCGCGGACGCGCTCCTGCCGTTCCTTCAGCAGGTGCTGGCCGAAATGGAAATCGGCCGTCTTGACCTTCCAGACGTTTTTCGCGCGCAGCATGATTTCGCGCAGCGGCTGGGTGCAGGTGCGATTGACGGTGGCAGGCGAGACGAGCGGGCGCTTCGGATCGCCCTTGACATGTTCGCCGCGGCGTCTGGCGACGATCGCGGCGATCCGGGCGTCATCGATCTTCGCCAGATCGGTGTTCTTGCCGACAGCGTCATTCAGCCAGGCGAGGACCTGGAGCGTGGTTTCGATATTCTTGTGATGCTGGCCGATCTCCAGCCACCAGCGCGAGGATGCCTCCTCGAAGGTCATGCGATCGGCCGGGCGGGTCTCGGCCGCGATCAGTTCGGCGCGGACCGATTCCTTGATTTGGTCTTCGACGCGCTTTGCTTCCCGCTTCGAAGTTGCGCCAGTTTTCCCCGAAAATCGACGACCCCTGACGACGAAGTCGTAAGAGTATGTCGCCTCGCCTGATCGCTTGTAGACTGACACTCGCGCCTCCTCGCATCAATGAACTCATCGAGATCGGCGCGGGTGTAGCGCCGCGTCGGCCGTTTCTCGCCGAGGCCGATATTTATCCAGCGCAGGCTTCCCGCCTGCGTCAAGTGGGCAAGCTGCTTTTTCGAGATATTGAGATAGCTTGCCGCCTGATCGGCCGTGAGAAGTCCCTCGCTCATCTTTACCCCCGCATCAGCATGATGATGATCAGGTCGTCGTCGTGGCCGTCGGGGCTGGTGAGCCTGAGCTGCTGGCTGGCCGCGTCGCCGGTGTTGATCGCGATGCGGGCGCCGGGGATATGGTCGAGCGCTGCGGCGAGGTATTGCTGGTTGACGCCGAGGCGTTTTTCGATCTCGCCTTCGATCTCGACTTCCTCGCTGGCGTCGCCAGCCTCGCGGTCTGCGGCCTCGATCGTCAGCAGGCCGTTCGAGAAGGTGAGGGACGCGGCCTTGCTCATGGCGGTCAGCACCAGGCCGACGCGCTTCGTCGCCTCCAGCAGCTTCTTGCGTTCGACCGTGACCGCGTCGTCAAGGCCTGAGGCGATCATGCGCGGATAATCCGGATAGGTCGCGCCGACCAGCTTCGCCGTGATCGTGCGATTGCCGATCACGGCCGAGATGCGGCGTTCGTCCAGCCGCAGCGATACGGTTCCGGTCTCCGGCAGGGCCTTGACGAGGATGCCGACCATCTTGTCGGAGATGATGACGCCGGGAAGGTCCTTCGGGCTGTCGAAGGCATCGATGACGCGGACAGACAGATAATGTCCGGTGGTCGCCACGAGGGCGATATCGTTCTTGCGGCGGTGAAGATAGACGCCCTTCAGATAGTCGCGCGTGTCCTTCGCCGGGGCCATGGCAAACGCGGTTTCAACGAGCGCCTGGCGGAAGGGCTGGGCGTCGACGGTGATGGGCTTGGCGGTCATCTCCGGCAGGGTGGGGAAGTCCTCGTCCGGTAGGACGGGCAGACGGAATTTCGAGCGGCCGGATTTGACAGTGATGTCCTGCAGGGCGTTGGCCTTGGCGTCCGCATTGGCGATGGTGATCGCGCCGTCGGGCAGGCTCTTGACGATCGACAGCAGCATGCTGGCCGAGACGGTGAAGGGCTCGAAGCCTTCTGCCGCATCGGCCGCGAAGCTGACCACGATCTCGATATCCAGATCCGTTGCCCGGAGCGTGAGCCTGTCGGGATCGCCGGCTCGCTCAAACAGGACATTGGCGAGGATCGGGATAGTGTTGCGGCGCTCGACCGCGCTGTTGGCCGTTTCGAGCGCGGAGAGCAGCGCGGATTTTTCAGCGGTGAACATGGGCAGGCTCCGACGGTTTACCGGTGATGCGGCGGCGTTGACGCATGATCGTTTCGGGGGGGGGGCAGGCTGGCGGAGGGGGGGATTTCCCGAAGATGGTGAAGAGCCTCGACCGTATCGCCGTCGGCGATGAGTTCGCCAAGGCGCTCTATGTTTCTCCGCCAGTCGAGGCCGCTCAGCCTTTTGTGCGGCAGCGCTCCGCGCCTTCTCAGTTCCGCTTCAAGTTGCGGCGTGTCGAACTTTTCGAGAGGATTTTCCATTACGCATCCTCCGGCGCGGGGATCATGCCGAGCGCGATCATGTAGGTGTCGAGCACGGTTTCCTCTTCCATGCGCTCCTGTTCGTCCTTCTTGCGCAGCGCGATGATCTTGCGGAGCGCCTTGGTGTCGAAGCCTGTGCCCTTGGCCTCGGCGTAGACATCCTTGATGTCGTCGGCGATGGTCTTCTTTTCCTCCTCCAGCCGCTCGATCCGTTCGATGATCGAACGCAACTGGTCGCGGGCAATGCCATGTGCATCTGTCATGTCGGTTCTCCTCAGAACGGAATGTCGTCGTCGAGATCGGCCGGGGTCGGCCGGGCAGGTTCGTGCACCGAGTCTCGCGTGGTTTCGCGGCCGTAGTCGTCGGGATCGGTCGCGGGCGGCGGGCGGTTGCCGCCCGTGCTGTCGAGCATGGTGAGGACGGCGTTGAAGCCGTTCAGCACGATCTCTGTCGTGTAGCGGTCCTGGCCGTCATTGCCCTGGTATTTGCGGGTGGAGAGCTGGCCCTCGATGTACACCTTCGCGCCCTTCTTCAGGTATTGCTCGGCGATCTTCGCCAGGGCCTCCGAGAAGATGACGACGCGGTGCCATTCGGTGCGTTCCTTGCGCTCGCCGGTGGCGCGATCGCGCCAGCTTTCCGATGTGGCGATCGACAGGCTGGCGATCTTGCGGCCGTCCTGCGTTGTGCGGATATCCGGATCGCGGCCGAGATTGCCGATCAGGATGACCTTGTTGACGGAACCTGCCATGATCAGCGCTCCCAGCAATCGATATCGGCAAGCGCGCAGGACTCTGGTCCTTCGACCCTCTGTGAGGGGTCATCAAAGAAGGTAGGGGCGATCTCTTTCGCATAGTCGGCGATCGAGTGACCGTCCGTGAAGCGCTCGCCCGCCACCTCGACCATCTTCTTCACGAAGCGGTCGATGAACTCTTGACGGGTGGGTGGCTTTGCCGTGGTTATCAATTCCAGCGCAGCCGCCGGATATATCTGGACTGAGCCCTTTTCAAAAAGGCTTTCGACGCAATAACCTTCCGATGTCAGGTCCGTGGAATATTCTCCGACGATGATGCCGTGCCACGATGATCCAGCCCGTTTGCGCACGGGGTCGCCACGAAGAAATTTCGGCATTTCGATATCCTTCCTCACACTCTGGCCGCGCGGGGCTGCTGACCGGCGAAGATCGGCAGGAGGCGGCACATGTCGTTGAACTTTTCCTCGGCCTTCATCGGTGGCCAGGGCTTGATCGCGCCGCGCGTTTTCGGCGGGTTTGAGGGCGGCAGCGTGCGGGCGGCGGCGGGGCCGAACAGGGCTTCCACCTCGGCGCGCAGCATGCGGGCATCCATGTCGTGCACGGCGGCATGGCGGGCATTGGTCCAGTGCTCGGGCGGGGGCAGGCCGGCGGCGTGGCAGATCGCGCGATCCCAGCCGTCCTTGATGCGCGCGGTCGCGATCATGAAGTGGTTCGCCGCCTCGGCGCTTTCCGCGCGGATGGTGGCGGCGATCAGTTGCTGGGCCGGGCGCGTCCAGTCGCCGATCAGGTGCTCATGGGCATCGTGGATGAGGAACAGCGCCGCGGTGAAATGATCCGCGCCCTCGTTCAACAGGGCGTCGGCGCCCATGACGGAATGCTGGGCGACGGAATAGGCCGGGCCGGGCGGCTTGCCGTTGAAACGGGCGATCTTCGACAGGCCTTGCGCGATCTGGTCAAAGAAGATCTCGGCGGCATCCGGCGCGCCAAGGTCCACCAGCGTTCCGATCGGGCGAAAGGCGTGGACGGGGTATTCGGTGAGGCGGGGGATCATCGGCAATCCTTTCAACCGTGGACAGCAAGCCATGCGTCCAGCCGAAGCCAGAACAGGGCGGTGAGGGCGAGTAGGGTGCAAAAGAGCGCGCAGTTGGAAAGGCGGACGGTCATTCGTCGTCCCCTTCAGATTCCTGTATCCCGGTAAGGTCGACGCACTTGCCGATATACGTGACGCGAATGCGCCTGCGATCGAGATAGAATTCGACAAGCCCAAGGTCGCGAAGCTTGTTCCATGTCAGGCGCATTACCGGGGCGCGCTCGCCTGCTGCGACGATCACGCCCGTTTTGTCGACGACGCCGTCGCCGTTTCGGTTCAACAGCCATTTCAGCGCCGATAATTGCGGACCAGTCACGTTCAGCTTGGTTTCGGTATCGCCGCCCATTGGGATGGTGATCATCATGCCGCACCGCCTTTGCCGGTCAGGCGGGCACGGGCGTCGTCGGAGAGGGGGAGGAGGGCGGCTTGCCAGTCGCCCTTGATCCATGCGCTGATCGCGCCCTTGATGACGGGGGCGTCGAGGCCTGCGGCGAGCAGGGCGGCGGCGAAGGCTTCCATGGTGCAGCGGCGGACGGCGGTCGATGGGGCGCTTTCCTGTCGGACAAAGATCATCGCCGGCGGAGTGTCATTGTCTTGCTCGCGCCAGTCGCCAACCAATTGATGGCGACCTGTGTTGAGGTCTAGCTCCGATCCGGTGGCCCTGGCGTAAATGATCTTGGGTGCGTGAATGCTCATGCCAGCGCCTCCGCATCATGCCGCTCTTGCGCCGGGTAGCTGACCTCAGAATACGCCCCAACGCGGATGCCGGTGCGATCCTCCAGGCTTTGGCCGTCCATGGACATCGTGTGATTGATGCGCTTTTCGAGCGCAACATAGCGGCCATACAGTTCGGGATTGAGCCGGGCGGCGGTGCGAAGGTCGCCAGTGCTGGCCATGATGCAGAACACGCAAGAAAGCCGGGTCATGCCGGCGGCATAGGCCCAATGCGGCGTCTGGCCAGCTTCGGCTATGGTGCGAAACACGTCTTCCTTGGACATGTCGAAGATCGGCAGCCATTCATACCATTCACGGCCCGCCTTGCTGTTGGCCTCGCTGAACCGGAACGGGACCTTGCGGCTTCGCGCCGGGCTTTCATCGGCGCGAATGCCGACGCAATTGACAACCAGTCCACCGAACTCCGGATGCGCTTCGAGATAGCGACGAATTGTGCGTTCGATCGGCCCGCGCTTCAAATCGCTGGTGCACTGGCGGTGTTGCGGGCTCGGCCACATGCCGCGGCGCTCGACCATCTCCAGAAAGGTCTTGTTCTCGTTGCGGCAGATTTCGAGAGGGAAGTTGCCGATGGTGGCGCGGATATGGGCGACATTGCCGCTCCACTCAACCTCGCCAAGATCGGCGTGCACGGCGAGCAATTGAGAGGCGGGCACCAGTCGGCGCAACACTGCGGTCATCGCCTGGCTATCCTTGCCTGCGCTGTGATTGATGACGAACAGCGCGCCGCGATCGATAAGGTTGTCGATGCTGGGTAAAAGGTCCATCGTCTCTTCCTTCCCGTGGGGTGATGCCGCCGCGCGGGTGGAGAACGGGCCTGCGCGGCGGCGGGGTGCAGGCCGGACGGCTGGCCTGCTGGGAAGGAATGTTACCCAAAATGGGGATTAAGGCAACCCCATATTGTGTAATTTTTATTCGTCACTATTGTCATCTATTATCGACCATTGTCCGTGGTCATAAAAAAAAGCCCGCACGAGGCGGGCGATCTCTGGCGCTTAGAGCCGAAAAAGGAGACTAAAATGGACAGGAAAGCAATCGACGCAGCCTACACGATGGATGACATACCACTTACGGCCGAGATGATTGATGCCATGGAGGGTCGGCTAGGAGTAATATCTCCGGACGCTTCAACTTATCTGGCAGAGGAGGCTTTTCAGGCAGGCGTAAAGGTGGCGATCTATCAGGGTATTCTTCAGCTTGTTTCATCTGATGATAAACCGCAGTAGCGAAACGCCTAGCGTCTAGGATTTGTCTATGTATCCATTCGAGATCGCTTAGCGACACGATCTGTTGATGGAGTTTAAATCTAGTTTTTGCTGAAACGGTCTGGCTCAGTCCACAAACCTGCCCGTCCGGCGCTTTGCCGACCGTGGCAATGCTGTGGACATAGTGGTTTCTGTATTCACGAAGTCGATTAAAGAGGGAGGCGACATAAAGCAGATCGTCTTTCAGGGGGGCAGGAGCGATGTCATTTGCAAGCGTTTTCAGCACATCTTGCATGGCCAGGTTTCGCAGATGCGCGGTGAGAATACTTACTTTGTCGCCGCCGCCAGAAAGGTACTGTATCTGTGCCTCGACCGTAGATTCAAAGGCATTCCAGTCGAGAATTATCTTCCCCAGCTTCGCCAGATAGACTTGCTCTTCGTCCATTTCAGCCTCCGTTTCCCAAGCTCTCACGCGGAAGGATCGCGAAAATCTCGCCAAGCCAGACCGGCACGGCATTTTCGATCGGTGGTGCGTTCGTCGAGTAGAGCGTTGTCGGATTGCCGCGCATGATGGTCTTGACGAAGCGCCGACCATCTTCGGTGCGCACCACGGCCTCTTTGCCAAAGAACCATTCTCCCGGCCGACGCTGTTCGCGATAGACCACAAGCACCATGCCGTCGCGATAGACAGGCAGCATGGAGTCTCCCCGGATCTGGAAGGCGATCATTTCAGCGGGAAGCGCAAAGGGAATGTGTATCTGTTCCAAGCCCTCCGGCGGGACCTGTTCAAACTCGGGCTGAACCTCCGCGCCGGCGCCAACATATCCGACAAGTGGAACATTTGATGGAGGCGGATCGTCAGAAATTATATCTGCGGGTGACACGCCAAAAGCGGATGCTGCGCGCTCGATATAGTCGAGGTTGAGCCGCCTCTCATTACGTTCCAGTTTTATGTACTGGCTGCGGGAAACGCCCATGGCTTCTCCGGCCTGCTCGTGCGTCATGCGCGCTTTTTCTCGGAATAATTTCAGCTTGTTACCCATAGCAGGGAAGATACGCGGCTGAAAAAATCTGTCGCGCCCCATTTTGGGGTTGTCGATATTCCCCATATTGTGTAACTTCAGCGATCATGAAGCTGAAACAGTACCTCACAGAGAAGAACATCACGCCAGAAGCCTTTGCGGTTCTGGTGGGCGGCGTTTCTGAAAGCGGCGTCCGCAAGTGGATGTATGGCGAACGGGTGCCGAGGCGGGAGCAGATGATTGCTATTGCCGAAAAGACCGATGGCCTCGTCATGCCCAATGACTTCCTCCTGCCCCAGGAGCCCGCCCAATGATGATCCGTGTGACGCTCGCCCTGCTGGCCTGGGCTTTTCTGATGCCGTTGCACTGGCCTTATGTCGCCTTCGCCATTGGCGCGATGTGGCTGGCCTGGTCGGTTCGCCAGTTCATTGGCGGGTTTCGCATGGGGATCGACGAGATGACGCGGGGGCGGGAATGATGCCGCGCGTTGCATTGAACCGACTTCCGCGCATCGGGCGCTCCTCCTCCCCGCCCGTGGGTGATGCGCGGTTGCGGCCCGGCCTGTTCGTTCCTGCCGGACAGGCCGGGCGGGATTGCTGTGCATGGTCTTCTTCTCCGTTGTTCGATGGGGTGACGGTAGGCCTGCGCGCTGGGCGGATCACCGCAGAATTTTTCGAAAAATATTCCTTGCATCTTCCGGAGGCTCGCCATGCGCGTGATCACTGAAGACGACGGGCGCGCGCTGAAGGCCGCATCGCGGCGTGCGGTGAAGGCGGCGGGCGGCGGCGAGGCGCTTTCGCTGGTCTCGCGGGTCTCGGCCGCGCAGCTTTCGAAATACGGGCTCGCCGGCGACGACCATGCCGAGACCTTCATGCCGCTGGACGTGGCGCTTGAGGCCGACCGCGAGGCGGGCGCGCCGATCATCGCTTCGGCGCTGGCGGCCGCGCAGGGGTTTCGGCTGGTCTCGGCCGATGGCGAGGATCATGCGCATGATCTCGATTACCGCGACGTGACCACGGTGAGCGTTGCCTTTGCCGGGTTTCAGACCCGGATGCATGAGGCGCTTTCCGACGACGGCAAGGTGGACGAGGCGGAACGGCGCGCGATCATGCGCGACTTCGACAAGCTGATGCGGGCGCTGTTTCAGGTCATGGGGCGGGTGTGATGAACGAGCTTGCCCGCATCATTCCGATCCCGCTGCCGTTTTCCCATGGCTATGAGGCGCATACCGACATGCGGGCGCGGCTGGCCGTGGAAGGCGGGCGCGACTGGCGCGGGCCGGAGCAGATGCGCGCGCGGATGCCTGGTCACGCCATCGCCCGAGAGGGGCGGAAGCCTCAGCCACCGCGCGCCTGCAAGCTGACCGAGGTCTGCGGCTTCAGCATGTGCCATGTGTGCGGGGGCAATGACATCTATGACGCGCCGTTTACCTGCGGGGCGGCGTCATGAAGTGGACCCCTGCCAAGCTGCGGGAAGCGGCCGCGATGAAGCGGGACGGCTGCACCTATGGCGATATCGCCGCGCATTACCGGGTTTCCCGGTCATCCGTGCTCGGGATCGCCAATCGCAACCGTGATCTGTTTCCCAAGGAAGACGAGAGCGAGCGGGCGGCACGCTATGAGCAGCTTCGCGGTGGCGAGAGCGCGCCGGCCGCGCCAGCCGGGCCGCGCTTCCAGTGGACGGATGCGCTGCGGACTGATGCGGCGCGGCTTTATGCCGAGGGGCAAAACGCCCGGCAGATCAGCGAAGCGATGGGCTGTTGCTATTCGAGCGCGACGAAGATGATCGCCGCGAACCCGGCTCTGTTTCCGAAGAAGAAGCGCGTTGTGGAGGCGAAGCCGGCGAAGGCGGTGAAGCCTTCGGCGCGGATGGCTGGCCTGGCGCTGCCGGGGCGGCCGGATGGCTCCGCCGCCAAGCCGCGCGCGGTGGAAGTCGACCTTTCGCAGTTCGCGATCCCCGGCGTGCAGCCGAAAACCATACTGACGGTCGGCGCTGGCGAATGCCGGTTTCCGCTATCGCCCGCCGATGCTGCCGGCGGGCCGGATATGCCGGTCTGCGGCGCGCCGGTGCGGGCGGGCGCGAGCTGGTGCCCGACGCATTGCCGGGACGTGTTTGTCGAGCGGGCGACGGAGAACTCCGGTGAGTAAACTAAAAGGGGAAATCAAAGTTTCAGGCGGGTTTCCATTCTTGACTGGTGGGGTCTTTACGGCACCACCGCTTGCCGATGCGTTTCCTAGGCTCAAGAAACGTGTCCCATTCGGAGAATCCATCTCTAGCCTTGGGAGGATTGTCCAGATCGTACCAGTTACCGGGAGTGTCGAAAAGAGAACGAGTCTCATCATTCAGGAAAGTTGCCGTTTCCAGTGCATCCTCGATATCAAAAAAAGTATCTTCTGCAAATTCACACCCTGTAAAATTACAGCAAATGAATGTCGAGAAAGCCACATCGTCAGGTGTAATTTTTTCGATGTTACAGTCTACAAATATACATCTATTAAATTTGAATTTAATCCCGGGCTTATAATTTGTTACGTTGCTATCTACAATTTCAGTGTATTTGAATTCTATAATTATGCCTTTAAAGAGAATTCCCTCGACAGGGTCAATAAGGCCTACACCTCCGAGGTATGTTTGTTTCTTAAACCCGCCAGATATCATCCAGCGTTCATCGTGCTTCGGTTTTGCTCGGCCCATCTCATCTTTGTCTTTGGGATGTATATCCGAGCATTTCAGGTCGAAACTGGCAAACAAAGAAGGTTTTCGTTTGGAGAAGAGAGCTCGGTAGAGAAAGGAAGTGTAGTTTTCGAGGTTGAAAAGCTTATAGTTCTGCGCCCATTCACTGGCCAGAATATCCAAGGCCTGCTGTTGCAGCCTGTCGGGTCGTCCATTCTTGTCACAGGAAGGGTCATCGATAACGCGCAGCAGGATAGCGACGCCAGCTCTTTTGTGGTGGTCGCTTTCTTCTCCCAAGAGTTTAGTGCCCTCAACCAACAAACTGGCGTAAGCGGCATCATCGTTGGCGTCGTTCTGACGCCTCTGCTCTCGGGTTTGTTGATCCGTCATCATGCCGCGCCAGATAACAGTGATGAAGGTTATGAGAGCAATAAGGCCAGCTCCTATCCGCCAAAGTGTATCGACCTTGTCCTTGACCCCGGTTGGCAATGTGCTGCCGTCGAAGACGTACCAAGTGGAAAAGAGCAGAAAGACGAGCAGAAAACAAAGCAGCGTGAGAGACAGGGAAAACCACCAGCGCGGTTCGCGCATCGGCCAGCCGTTGCGGTTATTTTCCGCGTCCGTTTCCTTCTGATTATTCGCCATGCTGCCCCCTTTGTGCGCATTCGTATAAAATATGCCACGGTCGCGCCGACGCCTTCAAGCACAATGGTTGCGGGGAGGGCGGCATGAGCGGGTGTCTGGTTTCCCTTGAAGAGATGGAAGAGCTGCGGGAGCGCAACCGCCAGCTTGAGGCGGCCCTGGCCGGGCTGGCCGATACGGCGCTTGCCATGGATCTTGGTTTGACGCCGGTCGAATACACTATTTTTCGGGTATTGAAGACGCATCGCGTTGTGAGCCGCGAGGCGCTGATGACAGCACTCTATAGCGGTCGGCCGCAAGATCCTCCTGATCCCAAGGTCATCGACGTGTTCATTTGCAAATTGCGGAAGAAGCTTGCGGCCCACGGTTTTGACATTGCGTCGCAATGGGGAACGGGGTGGCGTCTGGTGCGCGGGCCGGAAGGCGGTGCGCAATGACCGGCGCGCACAGAAAGCGGCTTTACATCATCACCGACGATGCGCGGCGCGCGTGCCTGACGGTTTTCGGGATCGGGCTTTACGGGCTGCCGGACTGGGCCGAGATCGTAACCACACCCGAGGGGATTGATGCCATTCCTTCCGGATCGTTGCACCGGGGTCTCTGGCATATCGAGAGTTCCGATAGCCGCACCCTGCAGCGGCTGGCGACAGAGCGATGGGCGCGGGGCGAGCTGGTGACCGCGCCGCAGGCCTTCCTGGACAAGATCGAGGCGATGATTGCCGAGCGCGACCGCAGGCCGGATGCGCCGGCGGCTGCCGACGCGCCGCGCCCGGCCGCGATCGCCAGCGAACAGAATCGACAGGCAGCAGCGAGGAAGGCGAGCAAATGGCACTGATCGAATTGAACGCCGACTGGGAAAAGCGCGAGTTCGGCGTGTTCGGCCTGGCGCGCGATGCGTGGCGGGTTTTGAGCGAGGCCGAACGGCGCGAGGCCGAGGCCTTGCGGCGGGAGAAGCTTGCCGAATGGCGCGCGCAGCCCGTGTGGACGCGGGAGGCGGGCTGATGCGGCGATACCGGATGCGCGGCGAGCGGGTGCCGATCCTGCTGGTGATTGCCATGAGCCGCCATGAGGCGGCGCGGGCGATGGAAGATCAGGGGCTGGATTTCAGGCGCATGGAGAACATGCGGATCGTGACGAAGGCCTATCACCTGCGCGGCTGGGGCGATGGAACGCCGTTCATCACCGCGTTTCGCGAGACATGGGGCGCCACGGCCGAGGGGCGGGCGCTGGACGACGTGCTTTCGATCCGCACCCGCAGCCATGCGCTGCGGCCGGCGAACGAGCGCGATCTGGCGCCGCTGATGCGGGCGGTAAGGGAGGCTGCGGAGTGAAGGCGATCGATGACATGCTCGGCGCGCATATCGTGCCAGCGTCGAAGAAATGCAGATTTGAGCATGGCCTGCCGCTGATCGTCGACAGTTTCGCCGGCGGGGGCGGGGCTTCCGCCGGCATCGAAATGGCGCTCGGGCGCTCGCCGGATATCGCGATCAACCACAATCCGGTGGCGCTGGCCATGCATGCGGCGAACCATCCGGATACGCTGCATTTGTCGGAGAACATCTACAAGGTCGACCCGCTCGACTATGTGGCGGGGCAGCATATCGGGCTCGCCTGGTTCTCGCCCGACTGCAAGCATTTTTCGAAGGCCAAGGGCGGCAAGCCGGTGGAACGCAATATCCGCGATCTGGCGCATATCATTCCGTTCTGGGTGGATCGCATCCAGAAATCCGGCGGCAGGATCGACGTGATCATCATGGAAAACGTCGAGGAATTCGCCACCTGGGGGCCGCTGATGCGCACCGAACGGGGCGAGGTGCCGGATCCGGAACGCCGCGGCGAGACCTTCCAGAAATGGTGCAGGCGGCTGCGGCGGCTGGGCGGCAAGCTGGAGATGCGGGAGCTGCGCGCCTTCCGCTATGGCGCGCCGACGATCCGAAACCGGCTGTTCGTCATCATCCGGTTTGACGGCAGGCCGATCGTGTGGCCGGAGGAGACCCATGGCGAACCGGACGATGCCGGGGTTTATTTCGGGCAGAAGATGATCTGGCGCACGGCTGCGGAGATTATCGACTGGTCGCTGCCGTGTCCGTCCGTATTCGACACGTCCGCCGAGATCATGGAAAAGCACGGGCTGCGCGCGGTGCGGCCGCTGGCGGACAATACCGAGGCGCGGATCGCACGCGGGTTTCACCGCTATGTGCTGGAGGCGGAAAAGCCGTTTCTGGTGTCCATCGCGCATGGCGACAGCGGCGGGCGACGGGAATATCCGCTCGACGATCCCTTCGGCGTGGTGACGGCGGGTGGGATTTCGCATGCGCTGGTCTCGCCAAGCGTGGTGCGCTTCAATTCCGGCGCGACGGGCAGCGCCATGGATGCGCCCTTGCCGACGGTGACGGCGAACAGCTTTATCAAGCGCCCGGGCGGCTGCGCGCCGCTGGGCATGATCGCGCCGCATCTGATGACCATGCGCAACGCGCAAAAACCCTTCAACGGGGCCGATGAACCGACGCATACGATCACGGCGGGCGGGGCCGGACTTTCGCTCGTTGCGCCCAGCCTGATGAGCCTGAAGGGCTCGGCGCGGCGTGACAGCGCAGTGACAGCGCCGCATCCCACCGTGTTGGCGGGGGGAGGGCATTCGGCGGTGATCGCGCCGGTGCTGACCTATGCGCAGCAGGGCGGCGGCGCACGGCCTGTCACCGTGCCGCATCATACCATCTGCGCCAGTGCGAAGGACCAGAACGCCATCATCGCGCCGACGCTGATCCAGACCGGATACGGCGAGCGGGCGGGGCAGGAACCGCGCGCGCTCGATATCGGCAGGCCGCTGGGCACGGTGGTGGCGGGCGGGGTGAAACACGCCGTCGTCATCCCCTCGCTTTTCGGCTGCGGCGGGCGCGCCGGGCAGAGCCGCCCGCGC
>NZ_DEPM01000211.1:47250-48865 GCF_002358775.1 Martelella sp. UBA3392 | reverse complement strand
CGGCGGCAACGAGCCGCTGCACACGGTGACCGCCAAGGCGGACACCTGCATTGCTGCCGCATATGTCGCCCAGCACAACAATGACAGCCGCCGTGACGGCGGGGTCAATCCGGGCCGGCCTTTGGATGCGCCGCTTTCCACCATCACCGCTTCCGGCGCGCAACAGGGCGCGGTGGCGGCTTATTGCGCCAAGTATTTCGGCACGGGCGACGGCGCGGAGTATGGCGGTCCGTTGCATACGGTGACGACGAAAGACCGGTTCGGCCATGTCCAGGCCGCGCTCGAGGCGCCGCCCTTCACCGACGCACAGGCGGACAGGGCGCGCCAGGTGGCGGCGTTCCTGCGCAAGCACGGGTTCTGGGATGAGCGGGAATTCGTGACGCTCACGATCGGCGATGCGACCTTCGTGGTGGTCGATATCGGTATGCGCATGCTGACCCCGCGCGAACTGTTCAACGCGCAAGGCTTTCCGGCCGATTACGAGATCGATCGCGGTCCGAACGGGGAGGCCTTCACCAAATCGCAGCAGGTTTCCGCCTGCGGCAACTCCGTCTGCCCGCCCGTGGCGGCGGCGCTTGTCGCGGCCAATTGCGGGCATCTGCGGGCGGAAGCGGAACCGGTGATGATGGAGGCGGCGGAATGAGCGCGGTCATCGACGCTTTCGTTGCCGAGGCGCGCGCGATCGATCTTGCCGATTATGCGGGGCGGATCGGGCGGGTTCCGGTGCGCGGCGCGGAGTGGGTCGGGCCTTGCCCTTCAGCCGGCGGCAAGGATGGTTTTGCCGTCAACCCCGGCAAGGGCGTTTGGAACTGCCGGAAATGCGGGCAGGGCGGGCATGATGCGATATCGCTGGCCGCGCATGAGCTGGGGCACGACCTGAAGAGCCGGACGGGGTTTCTGGAGGCGTGTGCTGCGGTTCTCGACCGCGCCATACCGGATCCCGACCAGCGCGAGAGCGAGGAGGAGCGGGCGGCGCGGGAAGCGCGGATGGAGGCGGCGCGGGAGAAGGCGAAACGCCAGGCCGAGGCGCATGCCGAACAGCAGAACCGGTATCGGCAGATAGCGATCACGAAGGGGCGCGGTCTCTACTTTCATGCATCGATGGTGGCCGGATCGGCCGGGCGCGCCGTGCGGGACTATCTGCGGCTGCGCTGCGGGGCAGAGATGGATGATGCCGTGTTCGAGAATATCCGTTTCGATGACCGGCACACCTATTGGCACGACGAGGATGAATTCGGCAATCCGCTTTCCCTTCATGTCGGGCCGGCGATGATTGCGCCCTATGTCGATCTGACAGGCAGCGTGACCGGGTGCCATGAGACATGGATCGACCTTGGGAACGCGCCGAAATACCGGCCGGTGCTGGTCTGCCCGAAAGATGGCAAGCGGCTTTCCGCCAAGAAGATGCAGGGCGCGAAGAAGGGATCGGTGATACCGGTTTGCGGCGATCTTTCGGCAAGGCGGTGGGTGCTTGGTGAAGGAATCGAGAATGTCGCCGCAGTGGCCGCGCTTGAGGGTTTTCGGGCCGACACATTCTATGGCGCGGCTGGCGATATCGGCAATCTTTGCGGCCCGGCCGAGGGGCGCGAGCGGCACCCGACGCTGACCATGACCG
>NZ_DEPM01000211.1:43728-46909 GCF_002358775.1 Martelella sp. UBA3392 | reverse complement strand
TGACCGTGCCCGGGCCGCTGCCGAAGACGGGGCTTGCGCCCGGCGAATGCCTGGACACGCCAGACCATGTCGACGACCTGGTGCTGGTCGCCGATGGCGACAGCGAGCCTTTCGAGACCGCCTTTTCCATGGCTCGGGCGGAACGGCGGTTCGAACGGCCGGGGCGGGTGGTGGCGACCGTGTGGCCACCCGAAGGGGCCGGCGACTTTTCAGAAGTGATGACGGAGGCGGATTTTGCCTGAGAACAAGAAGAAGAAGGGCGGGCTTTCGCCGGAGGCGGAGGAGGCAATTGCCAAGAGGGCGGCCGCGCGGGCGGCTTATCTGAAAAACCCGGACCCTTTGCCGGTGCTGGAGGCTGAGGAGGAGGAACCCTCCCTGAAGCTTTCGCCCGAGGAAATTCTTGAGGAATGCGCAGGCGAACCGGAAACCGACATCGGGAACGGCCGGCGCTTTGTCTGCCGCTATGGCGATCGGGCTCTTTCGGTAATCAATGTCGGCTGGCATGGATATGACGGCGCGCGGTGGAAAGAAGACCCTTCCGGTTCGATCGTTCGGGCATGGGCGCATCGCACGGCCGAATTCATCGACGACGAGGCGATCATGCTCGATTGCTCCGAAGATGAGCGAGCGGCGATCGATGCTGGGCGTCTGGCGCGGGAGCGCATGCGGGCCATGGGCAAGCCTCCGTCAACCAATGACAATGCGAGCGAGGAGCGCCTGAAGCATCTGGAGGAGCTGATTGCGGACGCTGCCGAAGCGGAGAAGGAGCGGGTGCGGCTGGGGCCGGCCAAGGCGGACTGGGTGGATGAACTTCATGAGACGCTGGCCGGGATCAAGGCGCGGATCAAGAAGGGACGGGATGCCGAGCGCGAAAAGAACAAGATGATCGACGCGACAGCCTCATGGACCGATAAGGACTATGAGGAATATGGCGCGCTGGAAAAGCACGTGGCGCGAATGCAGGCCGTGGAGGATGACAGGTCAGGACGAATGTCGTCCCGGCATAACCACGCGAAAAGCTCGTGCTCGACCAACAAGCTGAACTGCATGCTGAGCGAGGCGACGCCGTACCTTTCCAAGGAAGTCGGCGAATTCAACCGCGATCTCTATGCCATCAACTGCCGATCCGGCACACTGCGCTTCATCTGCGAGGAGATCGATGGCGCGCGGACATGGAAAGCCAGGCTTGACCGGCATGCGGCCCATGACCTGATCACAAAGCTTGCCGAGGTGACGCTTGAACGCGATGCCAGTGCGCCGGTTTTTGAACGGTTCTTCCAGCAGGTCATGCCCAATGCCGATCTGCGCGCCTATATCCAGCGCTTCATGGGTTATTGCCTTCTCGGGCAAACCAGCGAGCAATGCCTTCTGTTCTTCTATGGCGCCGGCCGCAACGGCAAATCCACATTTGTCGACCTGATGGTCGAGATCATGGGCGATTACGCCGTTTCCATGTCGATCGACAGTTTCGCGGGCGACAAGCGCCGATCTGGTGCCGAAGCGACGCCGGATCTTGCGCGGTTGCCCGGTGCGCGCCTTGTGGCGGCATCCGAGCCGGAAATGGGCGTGCAGCTTAAGGATGCCCTGATCAAGAGCCTGACGGGCGGCGAAACGATCGCGGTACGGCGGCTCAATCAGGATTTCTTCGAACTCGAGCCGCAGTTCAAGATCATTCTCTCCGGCAACCACAAGCCGGTGATCCGCGATGACAGCGACGGGATATGGCGACGGGTGAAGCTGGTGCCGTGGGACGTGCAGATACCCGAGGGCGAGGTTGACCGCGACCTGCCGCGCAAGCTGAGAGCGGAAAAGGCCGGCATCTTCGCCTGGATGGTGCGCGGCGCGCTGGACTATCTGAAACGCGGGCTTATGGAGCCGGAAGGGATATCGGCCGCGACGCGGGAATATCGCGAGGAGAACGATCCGCTCGGCGCATTCGTGCGCGGCGCTTGCATCGTGACCGGCCGGGACGAGGATACCGAGACGCCTCTGGACCTGTTCAACGCCTATCAGAAGTTCGCCAGGCGCGAAGGGCTTTCCGACTTTCGACAACCGACCTTCACAAAGCGGTTCCCCGACCAGGCACGCAAGAGCTGGGTTGGCGAGGATGGCGCGATGCACATGTTCCGAAAGGGAAAGCGCAGCGTGACGATCTATTTCGGCATCCGCGTGAAAGAGGAGTTCCGCGAGAACGGCGACCATCCGCCGCCACCCTACAGCGACGAAGACTGGCCGGGAGACCTTCCATGACGGGCAAACCCGCACCCTTTGATGATGCAGGGCGCGCATCTTCCCGCACGGGCTTCCCGCCGTCATCACGCAGAGAGACGGAAACCGGGAGGTTAGGGAGGGTGAAGCGGTGGAGGTGCGGTTTCCTTCCCTGCCAAAAGGTCTGGAAAATCAACGGGTTTGGAAGGTAGGGAAGGTAGGGAAGGTAGCCGCGATGCTACGCGTGGCGCGCGCGAGATAGAAAAGACACATGCGGCATGCGCCGCATGAACAAACACGATAGGTCGCGCGCACATGTGTAGGGTTATATTTATCCTCCCTACCTTCCCTATCCTCCCTGACTTTTAGAAAAAGGCAGTAAAAACAATGGGTGATGAAAAAGCCGCAGGGAAGGTAAGGCCTCAATTGGGGAAGCAAACATGCAAATCAGGGAAGGTAGAGCGATATGACTAGGAAGATGACGATCAGAGAGCTGCTGACCTGGGCTTTCACGGAGGAGCTTTGCAAGGCGCAGAATGAGGGCGGGCGGTTGGTGCCGGGTATGCCGAGCCCGGGCACTGTGTATGGTGATTTCGAGACGCTGGGGACGTTGATCGATCGCTCGCCGAATGCCTGGGGCGTGATCCCGACATGGTCTGAGGATGACGCGCCGCATGAGGACGCGGTGAAGCTTGGCGAGCTGGTGCGGCGGCTGGCGCGGGACGGGTTCGATATCCCTGCCGATTGGTATCCCTTCCCCGAATGGCAGGATGAGCGCGGGGTGATCCGCGCGGAAGTGGACCGTGTTCTTGAGGGCGAGCGTGCGCGGGGCGAACGGCAGACGGGGCGGCATGCCTATAACCTGATCGTCACTTGTGCAGTTTTGAAGCGCGGGCCGGACTGGCGGGTCGATCGTCCGAAGGAGCGGATGGTGATGCGGCAGGGCAAGCCGGCATGGGTCATGATGAAGCGG
>NZ_DEPM01000211.1:30569-43440 GCF_002358775.1 Martelella sp. UBA3392 | reverse complement strand
CGGCAGGGCAAGCCGGCATGGTTCATGATGAAGCGGCAGAAGGATGCGCTTGGCCAGTATCGGTCATTCGAGACGGATGGCTATGACAGGCGGACGCATCGCCCGAAGAAGGGCGCCTATCGCAAATGGGAGCTGTCGGAGCCGTTGCGCGGCGCGATCCTCGCGCGGATCGACTGGATGGTGTGGATCGCGGCGCTGAAACTGCTGGAGCGCGAGTGCGAATACACCCTCGGTTTCGTCAACATTGCGCCGTCGCGGCTCGATCCCGCGCCGTGGGATATGCGGAGTGCGGACGAACGGCGGGCGCAAGTGATTGATAATGCTATGTAAATATCATTGCATTTTTCTCTTGATTTGCGGCAGTAAGTTGACATAGCTTGAGCACACTGAGAAAGATCAGAAATCACCCGCCAGCGGATAGCCCGCTCGGCGGGTTTCGTTTTTGCGGAATAGCCGCAGCATCACCGGACATCATGGGTCGTCTTCAGAAGCTTGCGCCGCGCATCACGTCGTCGGCGCCGCGCATCGGTTCGTCCGTTGGCGACAGTCGCTCGCACGATCGTGAGCGGGAGGCGCGGGCTCCATGGCGCAAATGGTATCGGACCGCGCGATGGGGTCGGCTTCGGCTCAAGGTCTTCGAGCGCGATCTGTTCCAGTGTCAGATGGATGGTTGCGGGCGCATCGAGGGTAACCTGTCGAAGCTCGTTTGCGACCACGTGAGGCCGCATCGCGGCGACCAGAGGCTGTTCTGGGATGATCGCAACCTGCAAACGCTCTGCAAGCCCTGCCACGACAGCCTGAAGCAGCGGCAGGAGCGGCGCGAGGGCTGACCGCTCAGGCGAGGCAGGGGGGGCAAAAAGTCTGGAGGGTCGCCCGGCCGCGAACCGGCGGCTCTCTCATTCGGAGATTTTTTTTTCGACATGACCGAGTATTTCGACCTGTTCGGCGATCCGGACACGTTTCCGTCTGGCAGGCGCGGCCGTCCGGCTCATAAGGTGACGCGGAAATCTCGTAATAAAGTCAAGATGTTACTTGCTCTTGGCTGGTCGAATGACAGGATTGCAAACGCGATCGATTGTTCATTGCCGACGCTGAAAAAGTATTATTTTTCAGAACTTAAGCAGCGAACCAGCCAGCGCGATCGTCTCGAAGCCTGGAAGTTCGAGAAGCTTTTCGAACAGGCGGAAAAAGGGAATGTCGGCGCGATGCGTGAACTTGACAAGGCGATCGAGAAGAACGACCGCATGCTGGCAGCGAAAGTCATTCGCGATGCGCAGGGCGACGAGGATGCGCCGGTTCCGGCAGAGAAGATCGGGAAGAAGGAAAAGGCCCGCCGTGAAGCCGCGCAGATTGTGGCGACCAGCGACGGCGAGGATGGCTGGGGCGGCCTTCTGAAGCCGGGATATAAGCACTGATGTCGACGATGGTAGACCGTTCCACCGCGAAAACGTGGTCGACGGCTGTTCTCGACTGGGAAAAGCGGCTTCTGGCACAGGAATCTCTGATACCGGATCTTCCGCTTTTCGATGAGCCTGCCGAAAAGGCGCTCAGGATTTTCAAACGCCTCAAGGTTCCGGACCTCGTCGGAACGCCAACGTTCGGGGAGGTCTGCGAGGAGTGGGTGTTTGACCTTGTCCGCGTGATTTTCGGCTCCTACGATCCGGAGAAACGGCGTCGGATGATCCGCGAATTCTTCGTGTTGATCCCGAAGAAGAACGGAAAATCAGCCATAGCCGCCGGCATTATCGTGACGGCCGCTATCCTGAATGAGCGACCGGAAGCGGAACTGATCCTGATCGCGCCGACGCAGAGGATTGCCGGCATCGCCTTCAAAACGGCGCTCGGCATCATCCGTCTCGACAGCACGCTGACGAAACTCTTCAAGCCTCAGAGCCATCTGAAGCAGATCACCCATCACGACACGCTTGCGGTGATCATGATCCTTTCGGCCGATGGCGATGTCATCACAGGTTCAAAGGGCACCTTCATCCTGGTCGATGAAACCCATGTTCTTGGCAGTAAGGCCAAAGCTGGAGAAATATTCGTCGAGCTTCGCGGCGGCCTGGCATCGCGAGACGAGGGGTTTCTTCTGCAAATCACGACGCAGTCGAAGACGCCGCCGACAGGACAGTTCGAGCGAGAGCTGCAGCAGGCGCGCGACGTTCGCGACGGCAAGCTCGACCTGCCGTTGCTCGCAGTTCTTTACGAGCTTCCGAAGAAACT
This sequence comes from Martelella sp. UBA3392, assembly GCF_002358775.1. Classification (NCBI taxonomy): domain Bacteria; kingdom Pseudomonadati; phylum Pseudomonadota; class Alphaproteobacteria; order Hyphomicrobiales; family Aurantimonadaceae; genus Martelella; species Martelella sp. UBA3392. Next base: position 41,217 of record NZ_DEPM01000211.1, on the reverse strand, counting down.
GCAGGAAGACGAGACCTGGAAAGACGAAAGCGTCTGGCCGCTGGTCAACCCGAACCTCGATCGGTCGGTTTCGCTCGAATATCTGCGCGATGAAATGCGCAAGGCCGAGCGCGAGGGCGCCGATGCCATGGCGTTGTTCGCATCGCAGCACCTCAATGTGCAGGTCGGCGTCGGTCTCGGGACCGGGGCTTGGGCCGGCGCTGAATACTGGCTGCAGGCGAAGCGTGACATCTCGCTTGATGACATCATCGAAACTTCCGACGTTTGTGTTGTCGGCGTTGATGGCGGCGGCCTCGACGACCTTCTCGGTCTCGCCGTCCTCGGTCGTCACGCCGAAAGCAAGGTCTGGCAGCACTGGGGCAAGGCCTGGGCGGACAGGGATGTCCTGAAGCTGCGCAAGAGCATTGCGCCCGAGTTGCAAAAGCTTGTCGATGCCGGCGAACTGACGCTGGTCGACAACCTCGAGGAAGAGGCGAACACCGAGATCGTCGATATTTGCGTTCAGCTTCGCGAGGCCGGAAAGCTTCCGGAGCAGCGCGCGATCGGCATGGACCCCGAGGGCGTTGCCAGCATCATCGACGCGCTGATCGATGCCGGTTTCGAGATCGACGATATCGAAGCCGTCTCGCAGGGCTATCGCCTGAACGCGGCGATCAAATCCGTGCCGGTCAAGCTGAAAAACAGGTCATTCGTTCATTGCGGCCAGCGGATCATGACGTTTTGCGTCGGAAACGCCAAGGTCGAAAAGCGCGGCAATGCCGTGATCGTCACCAAAGCGCAGAGCGGTACGGCGAAGATCGATCCGCTCATGGCGCTGTTCAATACCGTCATGATCATGAGCCGCAATCCCGTCGCGTCGGCAAACGGCAAATCTTTCTGGGAAGACGATAATGAAGCTGCCTAATCCGCTGCGTCGACTGTTCGGAGCGGAAAAGAAAATGACGTCGCTCGATCTTTTCCGCGAGGTCTATGGCGGAAGGGCTTCGAAGGCCGGTGTCAAGGTCAATGTCGAAACCGCCATGGGCGTGACGACCGCTCTGGCCTGCGGCCGGGTTATCGCCGATGGCATCGCACAGGTCCCGTTCAGGCTCTATCGTGAGACGGAGGCAGGCAAGGAAAAAGCAATCGATCATCCTCTGTATCGACTGCTTTACCGTCGACCGAACAATTGGCAGAGCGCGTTCGAGTTTCGGGAAACCCTTGCCCTTCATCTGGTTTTCACCGGTAACGCGTTTGTCTTCGTGAACCGTGTCGGTCGCGACCGCAAGATCCGCGAGCTCGTTCTGATCGAACCTGAAAGGGTTAAGGTCAAGAAGGATGACTTCGACCGGTTCACCTATGAGGTTTCTGCCGACAAGGGCGACACACAGGTATTTCCCGCGGAGGCGATCTGGCACCTTCGCGGACCGTCCTGGAACGGATGGCAGGGCATGGAGGTCATTAAGCTGGCGCGGGATGCTCTCGGTCTCTCCATCCAGCTTGAGCAAAACCAGGCCGAGTTCGGCAAGTCCGGCGCAAAGGTCGGCGGGCTTCTGAGCGTGAAGGACACGCTGAACAAAGAACAGTACGAGTTCCTCGCCTCATGGCTGGAGGAATACGAGATCGGCGGGAAGCGGTACAACAAGCCGATGATCCTCGATCGCGGCGCGGAATTCATGTCTACAAGCATGTCGGGCGTCGATCAGCAATTGATTGAGACCAGAAAGCATCAGGTCGAGGAGGTCTGCCGGGCATTCCGCGTCATGCCGATCATGGTCGGGTTTACGGACAAGACGGCTACCTATGCAAGCTCGGAACAGATGTTTCTCGCCCATGTCGTTCACACGCTTTCGCCCTGGTATGAGCGGATCGAGCAGAGCGCCGACAACAACCTTCTGTCTGAGGATGAAATCCGAGCCGGATACTACACCAAATTCTCTCCCAACGCTCTGATGCGTGGCGCCGCCAAAGACAGGGCTGAATATTATTCCCGCGGGCTTGGCTCCGGAGGGGTGAAGGGCTGGCTAACTCAGAACGACGTTCGCGAGATGGAAGAGATGAACCGCAGTGACGATCCCGACGCGGATCGCCTTCCGCAGCCTTCGAACGTCACGAACCCAGCAGATCAAGGAACAGGTGGGCAAAATGCATAACCGTTCAATCATCGAGACGGAATTCAAATTTTCCGATGGTGATCAGCCGGGAACCTTCGAAGGCTACGGCTCGATCTTCGGTAATGTCGACAGCCATGGCGATGTCGTCGTCAAAGGCGCCTTCCGGGATACGCTTCGCGACTGGAAGAACAAGGGAAAGCTGCCGAAGATGCTGCTGCAGCACGGCATGGGGTTTTCCAATTCCGACCTGCTGCCGATCGGCAAATGGGATCACATGGAGGAGGACGAGAAGGGCCTCTTCGTCCGCGGACATCTCTTCGGCATGCAGTCGGAGACCGGACAGCGTGTGTACGAGGCCATGAAGGCCGGCGAGCTTGATCAGATGTCGATCGGCTACAAGGCTCTGGATTTCTCCCTCGGCAAGAAGCCCAGCGAGCCATATCGCACTCTGAAAAAGGTCGACCTGTGGGAGGTGTCCGTTGTGACGTTTGCCTCCAATCAGCTTGCGAGCATCAGCTCCGTCAAGTCGGAAGCAGGCGAAATGACCATTCGTGAGATGGAACGCGCGCTGTGCAACGGGACGTTGCCTCCGCTTTCCCGGACTGAAGCCAAGGCGCTTGTCGCCGGGGGCTTCAAAACCATGAAATCCGAGCGGGATGCTCCGGACGATGGTGATGAACTGGCGGAATTCATCCGCCGCAACATCAATATCCTGAAAACTTAGGAGCATCCTCATGGATATGAGCGAAATCAAGTCCCTGATCGAGAAGCAGGGCGAGGCATTCGAGTCCTTCAAGAACTCGACCGCCATGGAACTGGTCGAGCTGAAGAAGAAGGGCGTCGTCGATCCGCTCACGGCAGAGCGCATTGAAAAGATCGAGAAGTCCCTCGACGCGGCGGTCGAGGGCAAGGCGGCGATTGAGGCTGCAATCGAGGCCGAGCGCAAGGAGCGCGAGGATTTCGAGGCCCGGATCAATCGCCACGGCATCAAGGCCGACAACGAGGACCAGGCGAAGCGCGAGCTTGAACTCAAGGAATTCAACGGCATTCTTTCGGCTCATAGCGCCGACCGCAAGCGCGGCAATTTCGACCCGCTCGATGAAGACGGCTATGTCGCCTACAAGGCCGCCCGCGAGAAGGAAATTCGTTACGGGCGCGACGCGCTTGACACCCAAGAGATCAAGGCGCTTTCCGTCGGATTTGACGCGGATGGCGGCTATTTCGTGACGCCGGATACAGGCGGCCGGATTGTCCGCAAGGTCTATGAAAGCTCGCCGATGCGTCAGGTCGCCAATGTCCAGACGATTTCCTCCGACAAGTTGGAGGGCCTCGAGGACCTGGCCGAGGCCGGCGCGAAGTATGCCGATGAAAAGGCAACCTCTGGCGACACGAAAACGCCTGATATCGGCAAGTGGGAAATCCCCGTCTTCTGGATCGACACCGAGCCGAAGGCGACCCAGCAGATACTCGATGACTCTTCGGTCGACATCGAAGCCTGGTTGACCGGCAAGGTCTCCAGTCGCTTCGCCCGGTTCGAAAACGCCGAGTTCGTGGCGGGAAAGAAGGGCAAGATCAGGGGTATGACCTCCTATCCGACGGCCGCAGACGATGGTTCGGGTGTAGACTGGGGCAAGATCGGTCATGTCGTTTCCGGCGCGAACGGTGCGTTTGCCGGATCGAACCCGGCTGACAAGATTTTCGATCTGATCGGTCTCGTGAAGAACGAATATCTGTTGGGCGCCGGTTTCATGACCGCGCGCAAGGTCATCACGACGATCCGCAAGTTCAAGGATGGCAACGGAAACTACATGTGGCAGCCGTCGCTGGTCGCCGGACAACCGGAACAGCTTGCCGGCTATCCGGTTACCCGCGCGGAGGATATGCCGAAGCTTGAGGCAGGATCCCTGTCGCTGGCTTTCGGCAATTTCTCTGAAGCCTATCAGATCGTTGACCGTCAGGGCATCCGTGTTCTGCGCGATGCTTATACCGCCAAGCCCTACGTGAAGTTCTACACCACGAAGCGGACGGGCGGCGGTGTCATCAACTTCGAAGCCATCAAGTTCATGAAGTTCAGCAACTAACTGGCTGAGCGCTCAGCCGGGCCGACCGGCCCGGCATTCTCCAATCCAGACACGTGAAGGAAAATTGCGATGCACAGCATTTCCGAAAACTTCATGACGGCGGTGGTCAAAGCCGCGATCGCGGCCGGTTCTTCCATCGATGAGAATTCGGCGATCATCGACATGGCCGATTACGAGAGCGTGATGTTCATCACCCCGATCGTCACCAGCGCTCTCACCGGGGTCGCCACACTCACGATCGAGCAGAGCGACGAAAACTCCGATACCGCAATGACGGCGATCGATGGCGCGGTCGCAACGGCAACAGCCTCGAGTAACGGCAGCCTGAACGACAAGGTTCTCAAGGTCGAAATCCGCAATCCGTCGAAACGCTACGTTCAGGCGGTGCTGACATCGGCGACCGCGAACATCGCCTATGGTCAGACCATCGCGATCCTGCGTCCGCGCCGGGTGCCGATTACGGACGGAGCCGACGTCGCAGCAGCGGCTTACGTTTCGCCTTAAGTTCTGGCCAATTTCCGGGCTGCTTGCGCGGCCCGGGTTTCATTTTCCGGGAGCATCATCGTGTATCTTACGCCGAAACGGATCGTGGAGCCTAGCGCTCGCATCCTTACGCTCGATGAGGTCAAAGCGCATCTTGCTGTTGATTTCGATGACGATGATGATCTCATTTCGGCCTATATCCTCGCTGTTGAAGAACACCTTGACGGCTATGGCGGCATCCTCGGGCGATGCCTGATCAATCAGGAATGGGAGCAGTATTTCTCGTTCTGGACCGGCGCGCGCATGATCCTGTGCTTTCCGGATGTCTCGGCTGCCAGCGTGACCTATTTTGACCAGGATAATGTGTCGCGGACCCTGTCGGCAGATCAGTACATTCTGCTGAACTCGGCGCGTGGGGCATATCTTCAGTTTCTCGACAGCTTCACCGTTCCGTCGCTCTATTGCCGCGACGATACGATCACCGTGCGGTTCACGGCCGGATACGGCGCTCAGCCGGACAGCGTGCCGGCGGAAATCAGGCAGGCGGCGAAGATGATCGTCGCGGCCTGGTACAAGGTGCGCGCGGAGGTGTCCCACGCGGCGCTTTCCGAATTGCCGGACTCTATCGCCGTTCGCGCGTTGCTGAGCAAGCGCCGGCGCATCGGCCTTTAAGGGGAAAATCATGGGTTTCAATCGAGATGAATACGGCGCCGGGCTGATGACGTTCGGGCGCAAGGGCGGCGCTATCGACGTTTCCAGCAGCGATGCCGAACTTGGGGAAAGCGTCAAGGCCGTGGTCGTTACCGCTGAGGGCACTGTCAGCTACCGCCCCTGCGGCGAGGCCGACGGGACGATCGATTTCGGCAGTCTGCCGGTCGGTTATGTGCTGCCGCATATTCCCGGCGTGATCTTTACGAGCGGGACGACTGCGGAGCTGGCGACGGTGGAGGACTGAGCGTGGTCTGGGTTGTGTTCAGCGAGCCGTATCGATGGGTTCCGCCGCAGCGGAAATCCGTCACGCTGAAGCATCAGCCCGGTATCGCGATCAATGTGACGCGTGATTGCGCGCGGGCGGCGATCCGGGCTGGCAAGGCCGAGAAGGCGGAAAAGGTCAATGGCAATACCGGAAAGTGATGGCGGCGGGCTGCGCTTCCGGCTGCATTTCCAGAAGCGCGGCGCGATCGATGATGGCTTCGGCAACGAGGTTGCTGGTCCATACGCGACCGTCTTCACTCAGCGCGCGAAGATGATTGCCCGGATGGGCACGGAAACCGTGATGGCTTCGCGGCTGCAGGGCGTCCAGCCTTATACCGTTCGCATCCGCTACAGCGCGCAGGCCGCCGCAGTGACGGCAGACTGGCGTATCGTTGACGCGCGCAATGACCGGGTGTTCGCGATCAAGGCGCCGCCGGTCAATGTCGATGGGGAAAACCGCTGGATTGAAATCCTGGCGGCCGAGGGTGAGCCCAACTAATGGCCCGTCGTTCGACGATCCTTAACCGCGCGCGGCTCCAGCGCAAGCTCGACCGGTTGCCGGCGACGGCGAAGTCGGCGATCAAGGGCGCGATGGCCGAGGCGGCCGACGATATCGTCCGGATGATGAAATCCCTCGTGCCGGAGGATAGCGGCGCGCTGAAGGAAAGCATCGGCTGGACATGGGGCAAGGATGTTCCGAAGGGCGCGGTGATCGCCGCCGTGGTGAAATCGGCGCTCGGCAATGATCTCACGATCACGGTCTATGCCGGCAGTGACGAAGCATTCTGGGCGCGGTGGGTTGAATTCGGGACCGTGAAGATGCCGGCGCAACCGTATTTCTACGTGTCCTATCGCGCGAACCGGAAGGCGGCGAAACGCAAGATCAGAAAGGCGACGCGGGACGCAGCCCGGAAGGTCGCGAAAGGCGGCTGAGATGGACGCGGGCTATGAACTCTATGTGGCGATCATCGCCAGGCTGAAGGCGGCAGCATCTGTTTCGGCGTTTGTCGGCAACCGGGTTTATGACCGGGTTCCTTCCGATCCGAAACCCTCTTCGCCGTATATCTCGATGGGGCCTAGCGATGCGACGCAGGATGATGCGGAATGCATTGCCGGTCAGGATATCGCCTTTCAGATCGATATATGGTCCTGGGGCGCTGGCGAGGCCTTCGGATCGGCGGAAGTCCGCAAGATTTCGGGCGCCGTGCGCGATGATCTGCACGAGGCTCCCATCGTGCTTTCGAACAATGCCCTGGTGATGATCGAGCATCGGGTCACCCGCGTGATGCGCGATCCCGATGGCGTCACCAACCACGCCGCCATGTCGTTTTCGGCTTTCATCGAAACCTGATCAACCGCTGCTGTCGGCAGCACAACCATGGAGATGTCCAATGGCACCCCCCGTAACAGCGCGCTTCGGAAAGATGCTCATCAAGCTCGGCGATGGCGCGACGCCGACCGAGGTTTTCGCCGCGCCCTGCGGTTTGACTTCGAAGTCCATCACCTTTTCGAAGAACCTGTCCGAGGTCGATCTCCCGGATTGCAACGATCCGGATGCCGCGACCTGGCTTGGCCGCGACGTGCAGAACCTCTCGGCCTCGGTCTCCGGCGACGGCGTCCTTCCCGCCGATGCGGTCGAGACATGGTGGAACGCCTTCAAGGCGGTAGAGTCCATCAACGTCGAAATCTCCATCGAATATTCCACCGGCACGATGCTCTGGGAAGGTGCGGTGCACCTCGAAAGCTTCGAGCCCAGCGCCGAAAAGGGTGGTCGCGTTCAGGCCTCGATCTCGATGCAGAGCGACGGCGCTCTGACCGGAACCTGGACGGCGGCGACCTGATGCGTGATGCCAGGATCGGGCAGCCCTTTGCCGATGGCGAGTATAGTTTTCGTCTTGGCTGGGGCGAGATTGTCGAGCTTCAGGAGAAGGTCGATTGCGGGCCGTTCGCACTGCTTGACCGGATCAATTCCGGACAATGGCTGGTCGGCGACCTTTCCGAAACGATCCGCCTCGGCCTGATCGGCGGCGGGCTGAAGCCGACGGATGCCAAGAAGCTTGTCGATCGCTATGTCACCGATCGCCCCCCTCTGGAAAACCTCGAGCTTGCGCGCGCCATACTGATGGCCGGGCTTGTCGGCGCGCCGGATGAAGCGCCGGGGGAGCCCGAAGCGCCAGCCGCAGAGACGCCATAGACGACCTTCCGCGCGGTAAAATCCGCGTTGGAAAAATATACGCGGCTGGCGCCGTAATGGGCTTCACCCCCCAGCAGGTCAACGCAATGTCGATGTTCCAATTTCAGGCGGCGATCGATGGATACGTCGAGGCGCACAGCTCCGATGATGGGGCCGGGAAGCTCAGCGAAAACGACGTCGACGAAATCTGGGATTGGATGCAGGACAGGATCTAGTCCCTGCTGGAATACTCTCTTCCGATCAGCATGAGCGGCAGGGCGGCGATCGCAAGAAAGGCGCCTATGCCCATCAACACCATGTCGAGCGTGCCGGGGCCATAGGCATTGCCGGTCATCCGGTAGATTCCTGTCAGGAAGATCGCCGGCCCGACAAAACAGCATACGACCCCCAAAATGCCGTGTCCGGTAAAATACTGGGTGGTTTTCATGAATTCCCTCCGTGATCAGAAAGTAGCCTCGTGCCCGCAACCGATCTTGAAAAATTGGTCGTGCAACTCTCGGCCGATGTCAAGGCCTATGAGCGCAACCTTGCCAAGGCGTCCGGCGTCACGACGCGCGAGCTGCGCAAGATCGATCGGCGCGTTGCCGAGATGGATCGCCGGCTCGCGAATTTCGGGCGCAATGCCTTTCGTGGCTTGCTGCTTTCGACAACCGCGCTCGGCTCGGCACTGTCCATCCGTGAGGTGCAGCAATATGCCGATGCCTGGACCGGCGCGAAGAACGCGCTTGCGGTCGCTGGCGTTGTCGGCCGGAACCAGGTCGAGGTGCTGGACGCGCTATATGCATCGGCGCAAAAGAATGCGACGCCGATCACGGCGCTGACAGGCCTTTTCGGAAAGGCGGCGCAGGCGAACGACAATTTGCAGCAATCGCAGGAGCGTTTGTTGCAGTTCACCGACGGCATTGCCGTCGCACTGCGGGTCGAGGGCAAGTCGGCGCAAGAGGCGTCTGGCGCGCTCACGCAGCTCGGTCAGCTTCTCGGGTCCGCGCGCGTCCAGGCTGAGGAATTCAATTCGATCAATGAGGGGGCTCGCCCGATCCTGATCGCTGTCGCCAACGGGCTCGATGCCGCCGGCGGCTCCGTCTCCAAGCTCAAACAGCTTGTCAATGAGGGCGAGGTTTCCGGCCGGCAGTTCTTCGATGCATTCATGCGCGGTTTCCCCGTGGTCGAGCGGATGGCGGCGAACGCGACGCAAACGATCGAGCAGGGATACACCAAAGTCGAAAATGCGTTCACGCGCTATATCGGACAGACGGATGAAAGCCTTAGCGCGTCGCAACGCCTTGTTGCCGGGCTCAATGCGCTTGCCGACAACTTCGACGAAGTGGCGGATGTCTCGCTGAAGCTTGCGGCCGTGCTTGCAGCCGGCCTTCTCGGTCGCGGCATCGCCGTAATGATCGCGACGCTGCCGGAAGCGGTGATCGCCGTTCGCGCGCTGACGGCCGCAATGAAGTCCGGAACCGTGGCCGCTGGTCTGTTCCGCGCCAGCCTTGGACCGATCGGCCTCATCGTTGGCATTGCTGCCGGCGCCGCTGTTGCCTTCGGTGATTTCGGCAGCGCGGTGGACGATGCCACGCAGGCTCTTGCCGACCAGGCCGGTTCGGCGGACCATGTCACCAGCATGATCGCCGACGTGCAGAAGGCGCAGGATGCCTATCGGGCGGCGATCCGGCAGACGGCGGATGCGCAGACGACCGCCACCAGCAGCATTGTGGCCGATACGAAGCGCGAATTCGAGGCCAAGAAGTCGCTGCTCGAGCTTGAACTGAAGCGGCAGCGCGCCCTTATCGCCACACAGCAGTCCGCGATCGCCGAGAAGGGCAAGGATCTTCGCGCCGATGTCGGCGGCCAGGTTTTCACCAATAACGACTACATCGCGCGAGGCTATGGCGATCGGCGGAATGGTCCCTATGTCCGTCTCCCGGACGATTTCACTGCCCTTGAGAAGACGCAGAAGGCGATCGAGCAAAGCCCGGCCTTCGATGACCTCAAGAAGCTTCGCGCTGAATTGACGCTTACGGAGATGACGGCGAACAAGCTTGATGAGGCCCTGTCCACGACCTTCGCCGATCCGGGCGGCGGTAGTGGCGGCGGATCGGATAGCGGCGGCGACGGATCGGATAAGGACAAGAAGAAGTCCGGAGGAAGGGACCGGATATCCGACTATGAGCGGTTGAAGATACGCATTGCCGAGACGACATCGGCGCTGGCCGCCGAAGCGGATGCGCAAGGCCGGCTGAACCCCTTCGTCGAGGATTATGGGTTTGCCCTGCGGAAAGCGCAGGCCGAGCACGATCTTTTGACGGCAGCGCAGAAATCCGGCCTGGAAGTCACCGACGCGTTGCGCCAGTCAGTCGCCACGCTCGCGGATGCCTATGCCACTGCATCGGTAGCGACCGATCGCGCGGCCGAGGCTAATGACAAGCTCAGGCAATCCGCCGACGATGTGCGTGCCACCTCCAAGGATGCCATGGGTGGGTTCATTTCCGACCTGGTCGCCGGCACTTCCGCTGCAGACGCGCTGGGGAACGCACTAGGTCGGATTGGCGACAGGCTGCTGGATTTGTCGCTGGATACGCTGTTCGGGACGGGGCCCGGCATTGGCGGGTTCTTCACCGCGCTTTCCGGGCTTGGCGGCGGGGTTCGGCTGGCGGCTGGCGGCCGCGTGTCAGGTCCGGGCGGGCCGCGCGGGGACAAAATTCCGGCGCAGCTTTCCGACGGGGAATATGTCGTCAATGCGCGCGCGACGCGGGACAACTTGCCGCTTCTGGAGGCGATCAACAGCGGCAAGGCCATGATGCTCGCCGCCGGCGGGCTTGCGA